>NZ_JBICUP010000030.1:0-86153 GCF_043198215.1 Micromonospora sp. NPDC048830 | reverse complement strand
AACGCCAACGACGCCTGGCTGACCTGCGCCGCGATCGCCCACAACCTCACCCGCACCGCGGGCCACCTCGCCGCCGGCGCCTACGCCACCGCCCGGCCAGCAACAATCCGGACCAGGATCATCAACGTCGCCGCCCGCCTCGCACACCGGGCACGCACCATCCACCTGCACCTACCCGACCACTGGCCCTGGCAGCCAGCGTTCGACAACCTGTTCACCGCCGTCCACACCACACCCGGCTGACCACACCCACCAGCAGAACCCCGGCGGCCCGACCACAGGCCACAACTCCACCCCCACCCAACAACCCGCACCCGGAGCAAGCCGACCACGTGATCGGCGACTCCCACACGCCCACCGAATCACCCAATACCAAAAATGATCAACCGGCGAACGACATCAACTGCGTCGGTGGATCGAGGCTGAGTGGCTCCAGCCGCCCGCTTTAGCGCTGCTTGGCGGATTGCGGCCGACCTCTGCACCACGAGGCGAGTTTCGAGGACTCGTATGAATTTTCGTCTGGTCGAGCGTGCTCCAGGGCGTTCCAGCAGTCACTGACCTTCGACGAGATTCAGGCCATGTGCTGCCGTGCGTTCGGTCCTGAAGTCCGCCTGTTATCCGCCATGGAGCTGGGCTCGGGGATGTACAACAACACCTATCGGGTGACGGTGCCCGGGTGGGAGCGGCCGGTGATTAGCCGGATCTGCGCCTCGGCTGGCCGCCGAAAAGCAGCAAACCCCCCTTGCTTGCTTCTGGCCGCGAGTACGCCAAGCAACTCGTCCCAGGCATCCCGGATCAGCGGGTTAGCCATGCGCCTGCGACTGTGATGTTCGCGTTTCGCGCCGACACCACGGTGCGAGTGGCAGCGGGCGGGCGTTACCAAGGGATGAGGCCGTCCACGCCGTAGTGGGTCCACCACTGCGGTCTGTGCCTGCGTAGTATTCCGCCGACGCGAGTGAGTAACAGCCAGTTGCCGTTGAGCACCAGCGCCGCATCCTCGGCCCGGTCGGCGAGCACCCGGGCCACCGTGGCCACCATGTTTGGCACCCCTTTGTCGGCCATGTCGCCGGTGCGCATGTCGAAGCTGATGTCGACATATTCCTCGGGCTCCCACTCCCAGTAGGCGTCAGCGTCATCTTCTGCGTCGTAGTAACCGTTGCGCCCGGAGCTGATGCTGACCAGGTATCCGCGCTCTTCGTAGCGGTCGCAGGTGAGCAGCCGGTTGGCGGCCGGGGTGGGTGTTTCGGTGGCGTCCGGGGCGGCGAGATCCGCCACGTGCCGCAGGGGGATGTCGCCTGCCAGCGTCAGCCGGTAGCTGATACTCATTTCGCCTCTCCTCCGTGTCGCGGCACGATCTGGATGATCGCACCACTTCGCGTCACCGCCGCCAGTTCCTTCAGTCCGGCGATGGGCCAGTCGTCGAACTGTTTACGCAGGGCCGCAAGCTCTCCTCGCCAGTCATGGAGGTTGAGGACCACGCGTTGGGTCTGTGACTTGTCGATCTTTTTGGAGACTTCCGTCCAGATCCCCCGCACCGGCTTCGGAGGGGTTGGAGAGTAGCAGTCGAAGACATGCCCTTCGATCAAGTAATCAGGCGTCTTGCTGGGGCTCCCGATGTCGTCGGTACGACCTCGCGCGTCCGCGACCTCCCGTCCGGTCGGGTTCTGGTGCACCCGGTAGCCCTTGTCGGTTAGCACGTCCGCGCATTGGTTTTCAAGGCCCAGCGCCCGGCGGGTGGCCTCGTCCACGTCCGGCCCGATCTTGGTGCGAGGTCCGGTGGGCGAACCGCCGGGGACTCCAGTGGGACGCCGCGCCCACGGCATGTCCACGTCAGGGTCACTGGCTGCCGCATCACCCATGTCCGAGATTGCGGGCGCCGGATTGCCGGTGTTGCTGGTCGAGGCAGGGCTGGCCGGTACGAGACCGCCAGCCCCGATCAGTTTCCCGACCCCAGCTGCCGCGCCTCGGCCACAGCTGCCTCGACCGTTTGGCGGGCGGACCCGGCATGTTGGACCACTGACACTAGGACCTGCTTAATGCTCTCCAGCGACTGCAGCAGCGGCCCGGGCTGCCCGCCTTGGAGAACCATGGCGACGAGCTGCTGGGCCTCACCGACCTGGGCGATGACCGCAGCCGCCGCGTCACGAGCGCTGTCAACCCCGACCTGGACCGGCATCAGTGCGGCGATGGTCTCTTGGGGAGTGGCTTCGCGGGGAACGGCGGCAGTCATCTTCGTGGCTTCGCCTGTCGATCTGGCAAGGCCACCCAATCCGCCCTGGGCCGACGCGATTGCATCTCGCACCCGAGTCATGCCCGCTGCCACTGCGGCAAAACCGGCGCCCGCGGCACGCAACGCCACTTGTTGCGCCTGGTTGTCGGCGACGGCGGCCAGCCCCTGGGCTCTATCCACACCGGTCATCAATATCCGCAGCTCGCTGGTGACCGTCTCGATGTGCGACACCGCATCTCCTATCGATGGCCATGGTGGCGGCTGTCCAGGTTACCCGACACCTTGATGCTGCGCGTGAGGGCTTGGCTACCCATCCGGAACTCCTCTCGCTCCCTGGAGGCCGGGCTGACTGACCGGTCTGTTGAGCGGCAGGAGCAGAAGGGCGGAGAAGCCCACAGCGAGTCGCCGGCGTCCCGGCCGCGTGGTTCATGTGTGTACCTCGGTACTGCCAACGCCCAGGGTGGTGGTCATTCGGGCTCTGCGGCGCAGTGGGGGCACCGGCTTGGGCATGGCGTCAGGGGTGGGCTGCCTGGCAGGCCGCTGGTGGTGAGGATGGTGGTGACGGTCTGCTCGAACGCGGAGATCTCGGGGATGATGCGTTCACCGGGCACGTCGAGCAGGTCCCGGGAGGCGTACCACTCGCGCATCTGCTCCGGGGTGACGTTGATCGGTTCGGCGCGTGTCCGGTGGCGGCGGACGGCCTCCTCGAAACACACGTCAAGGTAGTAGACGTGCGTCGGTCCGGCGTGCTCGGCGATGAGCCGCCGCAGGGCGATCGCGTAGCGGTCGGTGTGCAGGATGCCTTCCAGGATCACGTGGTAGCCCAGGTCGAGCGCTGTCCGGGCGGTGGCGGTGATGAACGCGGGGGCGACCGGGTTGGTGCGGCTGCTGTCGTGCTCGCGCAGCATGACGCGGCGCAGGTAGTCCTGCTCCAGCAGGGCGCATCCGCGTCCGTAGCGGCGGCGGACTTCGCGGGCTGCGGTGGTCTTGCCGCTGCCGGAGTTGCCACGGATGACCACCAGCGTGGGCGACCTCGCGACGTTGCTTTCGGTGCAAGGCACTTCGGGTGGTTGATCTTCGGCCACGGCGTCCTCACAGCAGGGAAGCGGTCGAGCTGGCGGAGTATGTGTGGTCGTGCCGAGAGCGGAACGTACCGTTGCTGCCGGAGCTGCTGCGCTCGAACCCTAGGGGCTACACGTTCGTCGAGGCGAGAACACGTGCGGTGCTCGCCGAGGTGTGCCGGGCCCTGTCTGCCAGGGTGAGTTGAGGCCAGCGGTCCTGTTCCGGCTAGCGCTGGTCATGAGCGTGCGGTGTGAAGCAGGTTTACGTACGCCTCCTGATGGTGCCAGCTGCTCCTTAGCCGTTCGGCGGCTTGAGCTAGCGGGAGGAAGCGGCATTCGGTTTCCATGCCGGTGTCCCACGCGTCTGCGTCGCCGATCACGGTGTGTCGCCACGTGTCGCGAGGCTCGTCGGTGACAAGGTGGAAGTAGACGCTGATGCATGGGGTGCCGGTGTCGTAGGTGGTTTGCTGGACGCCGACGACGCCGTGCAGTGCGAGGCTGCCTTGGATACCGGTTTCTTCTATGGCCTCGCGGACGGCGGCTGCGTCGGGGCGTTCGCCTGGCTCGATGCCACCGCCTGGGAGGTGCGTGCCTGCGTCGGGTGCGGCGGGATAGCTGAATACGAGTAGCTCTTGCCCGTTCGGGGCGGGTCGGGTGATGTAGCAAGCGGCACGGACGCGGGCGATGGTAGTCATAGCTCTCTCAGTGTTGGTGCGTGTTGTCTGGCGGATTCGGCGCTGGCCGGGGGCGGAACTGGGGCAGCAGTGACAGCGCGGCGACGCCGAGGGTGAAGAGTCCGCCAGCGATGATCGGGGTGTCGAGGGCGTAGCGCGCGGCGAGGACGCCGCCGATGGCTGCTCCGATGGGCGCGGCTCCGTTGCCGATGAGGCGGAACACATTCACGACGCGGCCGAGCATGTCGTCGGGGACGAGTTGCTGACGGGCGGACACAGCCGCGACGGTGCCTACGGTGAAGCTGGCTCCGATGATGGACATACATGCGCCGGCGATGTATGGCGACGGCATTAGGGCCAGGGATAGGAATGCGATTGCCCGGCTTAACTGGGCGATCGGCAGCATCGCGCGGAAGGACAAGTGCTTGGACATCCGGGTTGCCACCCAGCCGCCCAGGGTTGCTCCGATGGCTTGTGAGGCGAGCAGTAGGCCGAATCCCCATGTGGTGACGCCGAGGTCTTGGTGGGCGTAGAGGACGAACGTGGCCAGAGCGGCGTTGGTGGCGAGGTTGCCGCCTGCGATGAGGAGGGCAAGCTCGAGGAGCTGGCGGTGGTGCAACATCCAGCGGGTGGCTTGTGCCAGCGAAGCAAAGAGGCCCTTACCGGTACGACGGGGCGCCGGTGAAGCCGGGACGGCCCGTAGGAGTGTTGCGGAGGCGGCGAAACTGGTGGCGTCGGCCGCCAGGGGTAGCCATGGGGCGAGGGAGAACAGGCTGCTGCCCAGGGGCGGGCCGACGAAACCGGCGGCCACACTTTCGGTGGTGGCGATGCGACTGTTGGCGGAGGCGAGTGCCGCGCGGTCACGGCCGGTGAGGTTCGGGATCATGGCTTGGGCGGCCGCGTTGTGGAAGCTTTGGCCGCTGGTGAGGATGAAGCCGACGGTGGCCAGGCCCGCGATGGTGGCAAGGTCGGCGAGGATGAGTACGGCGAGGGCGAGCACGCAGGCGGCCCGGATGAGATCAGCCGTGATCATGACGGTTCGTCGCGGCCACCGGTCGACGAGCGCTCCGGCGAAGGGCCCGACGAGGAACCACGGCGCCAGTGTGGCGGTGCTGACGAGTGAGATGGCGACGGGGCTCTGGGTGAGTGTTGCGGCCAGCAGTGGTGCTGCCGCGAGATATGCCCCGTCGCCGAGTGAGCTGACGGCGGTGGCGGCCCACAGGGCCCTGAGCCCGCGAGGCGGACTCGCGAGCTCAGGGCCTGTTGCTGTGGCGCTCACGTAGCGGTCAGCCTTCGGGGGTGAGGGTGCCGTCGTTGATGCCGGCGGTGAAGGCGTCCCACTCGCGGCGGGTGAAGGTCAGGACGGGGCCGCCTGGGTTCTTGGAGTCGCGTACACCGATCACGCCGTCGGCGTAGGCGAGCTCGACGCAGCCGCCGTCGTCGGAGTGCTGGGACTTGTGCCAGTTGCTGAACTTGGGGATGTCCACGTGCTTCCTCTCGTCTCGAGCATGGCCGGCGTATCCGCGTCACCGATCGATGAGCATCTGGGACATCGCTGACTTCACAGCCAGGTATGGCTGGGATGCGACCTTCCGGCAGGGGTGCGACCCGTTGTGCCAGCTCCGTGAACGCCCGATGATCGCGACCAACGCTCGCAGTTTCCGGCCCGGCACGGAAGGCGCAGCCGAGGTGCGCCGCCGACTTGACGGTCATCGCACCGAAGGCGAGGAACTGTGCCGCTGGCGCATTCTCTAGCCGCTATGCGCTTGTGTTCTTCCAGCGGTCGCTCCCAGGGGCGCGTCCGGGCCTAGACATGCGATCAGCCGGCTCACCCCGTGCCACGTCGCCTGCGGGCCACCTCCGCCGCCGCATCGCCGACTACCTCGGCCCCACCGATCGGTCCCAACCCGGCCGGAACGTTGAACTCGTTTCAAGTGCATTTCCGCGCCCAGTGCGCAGGTCAGCCGACCGTGCTACTGCCCGCCCCGTACTCGCGACTCGATCGTCTCGAAAATGTCGGCGTCGGTCTCCTGCTGCCAGGAGGGCAGATTCGGCCAGTCCGCGACGTAGGACGGCTTGGGCTCGGGGAAGTGCTTGTAGATCTGCCCAATCCAACATAGCGCGACAAAGCGGCCTTTCTGCTCCCTGTCGAGCTTGTTGGCAGCGCCGTCGGTGGCGCGAAGAAACGCTGCCACTTGCTCGTAGACGGCTGCGGCACTGTCACGCTCCCATTGCGGCGTCTCTTCCCATGGCGCGATGTAGCCGGGTTTCGGCTCACCGGGATAGTGGGCCTTGACGCCAGCGATCCACGCGTCGCGGAAGATACGTCCGGGCTCAATGGTCACGCCGATGCTCCTAACTCGATCAAACTGCCGATGTGAGGGTCGCGGTGATCTGCCGCTGAAGATGCTGCACGTGAGGGTCTCCGCCGAACGGTGTCAGCTGCGTCTGCAACGTACGCAGCTTCTGCTTGAGGACACCGGATCGGCTTTGCCGCTCGGCGTCAAGAGCAGCGGCCCCGTAGAACACGACCTGGGCGACATCGCTGCGGTATACGCCGAGCGTGGCGAGATCGGTGAGCGCGCTGCCACGACGTCGTATGGAAAGCCGCCCATCGAGAGCCTGGTGGAGCAGAGGTTCGGCCTGGTCGGGGCGGCGCAGAGTGACGTAGCAGGTGGCGCGTTCCTCCGTGGTGCGAGCGCCGTCGAAGCGCAACCATCCGCCGTTGTGTACGACGCCCGTGAGGTTGTGTACCCCATCTGCGGCATCAAGCGCTCGCTGACATTCGTCGAACCGGCCAAGTCCGGCCAAGGCTTGGGCGCGGACGGACTCAACCCAATGCCGTGTGGATAGCTCACTGTCGCCGTTGGCCGCCAGCCGGGCGGCGGCATCCAGCATTTCGTTCGCCTCGGGGTACGAGCGTTCGTAGACGCTGATGTAGGCGTAGCGGGTCATGGCACAGGCCCACAGGTCGAACGAGCCGGCCTCCCTGCTAGCCGTGCCAGCCAGCGAGTAGCAGCGCGCCGCGTCGTCGTACCGGTTGGCGTCGAAGGCGATTTCACCCCTGAGTTGAAGCAGGTTACCGGCGGCGGCGCACAGCCGGCGGTGCACGTTGCTGGGGTGGGACAGGCGCAACGCGTTGGTGAGGGTGGCAAGGTGCCGGTCGGCCAGGGGTGCCACGCTAGCTTTTGACTCGGCTGCCCCGAAGGCCCGCCACAGTGCCCCGGTGAGAGCCTCGTACTCATCGAGCGCGGCGGAGTCGAGCGGTCGGTGGCCGTCACCGATGCTCGCGATGCGCTCCCAATCTAGGTTGCCCGCCGTTGGGCCGCTGATTAGGACGCCGGCGGTGGTCAGCAGGCGCAGCAGCTCGCGTCGGTTCACCTCATCAGTGTCCGCGATAGCCTGATCGAGCTGCCAGTCGGTCTTGCTACCGGGCGAAGACTCGATCGGAGGCGTGGAGTCTTTGGCGGGGGTCAGCGCTGCGGTAGCGCGAACGATGTAGAAGCCAAGTACTGCGTCGGTTGGCACCCCAAGTACAGCGCGGAAGGCGGCACGGGCGGCTGCCGTCGGCCATCGGATCTGCCCCGGTTCGAGCTTGCCGACGTAGTTTGCGTCAATGCATCCATGATGGTGACCGGCTGCGTGTAGGTGGGCGTTGACGGCGTCGGCCAACTCTTGGCGGGATAGGGGACGGCCCGATCCCGACGGAGAAAACCGGCTCAGCCGCAGGTTACGCAGCCGGTGGTTCGGCCCCTGCGTCTCTGGGCGTGTCATGTCATCAACCTCCCCTGCGCGCTTTGCGACTGAGGGTAAACCGCAGCCCACGTATCGTGCTCTCAGGCGGTCGCAAGGTCGGTTAGATCGCCTTCGGCCCGATATCATCGGTCAGGCACTCCCCAGAGCGCTAGCCACCTGCGCCGAGCTCGCGTTTTAGCGCTGCTGGCGGATTGTGGCCGGCCACTGCACCACCAGGCGAGTTTCGAGGAGTCGTATGGATTTTCGTCCGGTCGAACGTGCCCCAGGGGCGTTCCAGCAGTCACTGACCTTCGACGAGATTCAGGCGGTGTGCTGCCGTGCGTTCGGCCTTGAAGTCCGCCTGTTATCCGTCGTGGAGCTGGGCTCGGGGATGTACAACAACACCTATCGGGTGGCGGTGTCCGGGCGGGAGCGGCCGGTTATTCTGCGGGTCGCTCCGGAGCCGGGAAGGCAGTTCCGCAGCGAGCGGGAACTGATGCGCAACGAGTACGCGTCGATTCCCTACTTGGCGGTGCTTGCGCCGCTGATGCCGCAGGTCATCGTAGCGGATTGGTCGCAGAGGGTAGTCGGTCGCGACTGGATGATCCAGTCGCTGTTGGACGGCATTCCGGGGCCGGATCGTCTCGGCGCGTATCCGCGCAGCGAGTGGCCGACGTTCTTCCGGCAGATAGGGGCCGTCGCCCGCCAGGTTCACGCGGTGCGCGGCCCGCATTTTGGGCCGGTTGCCGGGCCCGCGTGCGGGACGTGGAGCGAGGCGGTACTCGCTTCCTTGAAGGACATTGCCGCCGATCTCGATCGTGTCGGCTTGGATGCCGCTGACCTGCGCAAGGTCGCTGTCGTGGCCGATCAGCAGCGTCACATCCTCGACGAGGTTACCGAACCCTGCCTCCTGAGTGGCGACCTCTGGACGGTGAACACCCTGCTCGATGCCAACGCTAAGCAGCCGTTGATCACGGGCGTACTGGACTTTGATCGGACGTGGTTTGGTGACCCCGCGGCGGACTGGACGATCCGTATGGCGATGGCCAAGCAGGACGAGCGAACCGCGTTCTGGGACACATACGGGGCCCGGGACAACTCCGCCCACGCGGTGTGGCGATCGAGGATTTACGAGGCACGGCACCTGGGTGCCATCCGGTTGGAGCGGCACCGCTTGGGCAAGGCCGATGTAGGGGATACCTACGGCGGTGTGGCCGCTGTGCTGGCCGACCTCATGTGACAGGGACTCCGTTCGGCGGGGCAATGGCGGTGACGGCGACGCGACGCAGAAGATGCGCGGTGGGCAGGCGCCGCCGCGCTTCGCTTTGCAGGCCGGCCAACGCGGTGTCGCCGTCGGGGTCGCCCATCTGCAGCGCGGTGCGGTAGATCCGCAGGTAGATATCGGTCCACGTGGTGCGGGTGTGGCACCGCACGGCGGTGAAGCCCACGGTGCGGAGCACAGCGGGCCAGTCGGTGTCGCGGTGCCGTGCGGACAGCCGCGGGTCGCCCGGGGTCCGGGGATGCCAGCCGGTGAGGACGAGCCGTCCGCCGGGGCGCAGGATCCGGCGGGCTTCCGTCGCGGCCGCGGTACGCCCCGGTGCGTACTGGATGGCGTCGATGGAAACGGCTGCCGACACGCTTGCGTCGGGGAGACCGGTAGCGGTCAGCTCGCTGGTGACGAACCGAGCGTTGCGATCGAGCCCGAACAGTGCGGCGCGCTGGCGGGCCTGGGCCACGGCGACGGGTGAGAAGTCGATGCCGACCAGTTTGGCGTGGCCGTCGCGGGCCAGCCAGAGACCAGGGCCGCCTCGTCCGCACCCGAGATCGGCCAGGATGTCTCCGGGTTGAAGGGCCAGCGCGCTGGCGATGTGGTGCAGCAGATCGGTCGAGAGGAAGGAGAACGGCTCGATCTCTTCTGGCAGTGCTGGGTCGGCGAGCCGGGCCACTCGGGCGAAGCCGCCGGAGCGGTGCTCGCCGTGGAACAGCGCGTCGAACTCGGCCGACGGGGTCGGGTGTTCCCTGTCAGCTGCGGAGGTGCTCGGCCCGTTCCGCACGGTTATGTCCCTCCTTCGCACCCGCTCGTCTGTGTGGGAGCAACATCGATGGTGATCTGGGCAAGGAGGTCCTCCGCTCGGCTGTCGACGGACGCGGCGTCGGGGCCGGTGACGATGAAGTAGCCCAGCCTCTCGCGGTTGGCCCGAGGGACCTCGACCGCCTCGCCAGGCGACGTCCGAAGTCGGACTGTCGGCACACTGGGGCTCGGCCGAGGGAGGCCGTGTACCGCGACGAGGTGGCCAGGTCGTGGGCTGGTCAGGAATCGTACAGTGGCGTACTCATGCCGGGTGGGGATGAGATTGGCGGGGCGACCCAGTGCGGTGTCGATAAGCGCCGCCCAGGGATCGATGCCGAGGGCGTGCTGAATGAGGAACCCGATGTGACCGGCACCGAGCCGGGCGGCGATCTCTATGACGGTACAGCGGCCGTCGGGGCTGAGTATCACCTCCGTGTGGGAGGCTCCGTTGCGGATTCCGGCTGCAGCGATCGATTGCTCCACCTGCCGCCGTATGGCCTGCTCAAGGTGCGGCGGCAGGTTGACGGGCAGGGTGTGGCCGGTTTCAACTCGATGGACGCCCGAGGTGACAGTCTTCGCGGTGGTACACAAGTGCGTCGTCGTCCCATCCTGAGTTAGGGATTCAACGCTGAATTCGGTTCCCTCCATGTACTCCTGAGCCAGGACGCATGCAGTAAGCGGCGGGCCGTACATGCCTCGCACCTTGTGGGCCGCCCGCCAGGCCGCTGTTGCCTCGGCCAAGCTGCGGGCGATGGTGACCCCGGCGGAGCCCGCCGTCTCCGCGGGCTTGATGACGCACGGGAGGCTGATCTGCCGGGTCGCGAGCGCACGGCGTAGGGCTTCCTCATCGTTGACGGGCCAGGTACGGGGTGTGGCTACGCCGTGGGCGGCGAACGCAGCGCTCATGACGGCTTTGTTTCGGGCCGCCATTGCGCGGTCTGGGTCGTTGCCGGGCAGATTGAGGGCGGCGCACGCATGCGCGAGCAGCACGGTGAGGTATTCGTTCACGGTGAGCACAGCTTCTGCGCCGATCCGGCGGGCGTAGCCGACGACATCGTCGAGGGCATGCTTAGGGCGAGAGAAGTCAGTCAGCAGGCGGCCCGCCAGCAGGCCCTTCAGGTCGGGTGCGTAGGTGGCATATGTGGCTGGGTCCGTGACGGCGTGGACATGACAGCCGGAGGCGGTTGCGGCGGCGGCCAGTGCCCTGGACTCGGGGCCGGCCGCCTCCAGCAGCAGCACCTGCGGCGGCGTCACAGGTAGTCCTCGCAGCCGCCGGTGCGGACGGTGTCGAGGGTGAAGCAATGGAAGCCTCCGCCGAAGAGCCTGCGGTGCCGGTGCTGCACGGGTACGACCGTGAAGCCCTCGGCCTCGAGGGTTTTGGCCAGGCCTGTGCAGTCGGTGTTGACCAGCACCGTGTGCTCGTCAACGGACAGCACGTTGAGGTCGATGTAGGGGCTGGCGAGTACCAGGTCCTCGTAGTCGTCGTAGACCGGGAAGGTGCCGGCGTCGGGCTCCGGCGGGACGATCACCTTCCATTTTCGCAGCGGCGCGGGAAGCATGTCGCGGATGCCGTCGTGGCGGGCGAGCAGCACCCCGGGCCGTAGGGCGAGAAGCATGGAGTCGATGTGGTTGTCGGCCATCCGCCACACGCGGTGGATCCGATAGCGGCCGGCAAGGTGCCGCTCCAGCCACGAGACGGCCAGCCGGTGGTTGTCCTGGGCGACGTTGACCACTAGGTCGCGGCCCAGCCGCAGGACCTGGGCGCCGTCGAGCATCATCTCGAACCCAACGTCGTACGGGGATGGCTGTGGGTCGCGGATCGGCTCGGTCGGCCCGCCGAGAGTGGTGGTGGCGTCGCGCGCGTACGACAGGTCGAAGGACAGGTCACTCAGGGTCGGGCGGGGCATGGTCGTCCACCGCGCCCCTGCCTCCCAGTAGCGGCGGAAGACGGTGCTGAGCAGGCGGGTCTCCAGGTAGCGGGAACGGACCGCGGGCGGTGTTTCGATGATCTCGTCGCCGAGGATCAACGTGTTGTCGCGGATGTTCAGCGCCGGTGTCGGTGCGGCCTGCCAACCGAGCCCGGCGATCGGGGTCGCGTCTGGGCCCAGAGGAAGCGGCCGATGCACCGTGACGCCGAGGCAGGTGAGGGTCGCAGCCAGCTTCTCCACGTCCTCGTGGAGTTCCTCGGCGTAGCGTCGTTTGATCGTCCAGTTCTCGCCGCTGCCACCCCCGGCCTGAGCGAGGCGGGGATAGGCCCAGTCGGAGCGAAAGCCGGCCAGATTTTCGTGATGGAACAGTTCGAACGACACATCGCGGTCGTGCGAGAGGTAGTTGGCGGCAGAGCCGACGATGATCTCGTGGAGTGGGGTGAAGTCGTCGTGGCTGTTCAGCTGCATGGCAAAGGCTCCTTACTGCAGGGCGCCGGTCGAGGCGGGCAGGCAGTGCTCAGCGACAGCACGACCGCAGCGAGCGCGCAGAACCACACCGCCGCTGGTGATCTGGAGGCTGCGCTGCTCGCTCCACCCGGCGAATCGATACTGGCCGTCGCCAACTGAAGCGAGGGCAAAGCGGCGATCGGCGGCGGTCAGCGTTGCGTTTCCGCCCCCGAAGGTGATCTGAGCCGGCTGAAGCGCGCCGTCCAGCGGCTCGTCGCGATCGAAGTCGGTGAACCCGCACGGCAGATCGACGGTGATCGGCAGGCCCTGCGGGCCTGGGGCGAGCGGGGGTACCGGGTGGTTGAACAGCACGTCGGCAGTGGCGAGGGCCACCTGCCAGTCGGGCGGGAACCAGGCGGCCAGTTCGCGGGTGAACAACGCGTCGATGACCGTGTGCACCCGGGTGGCGGGGCCGGCGTTGCGCACCGCGTGTTCGCGGGCGAAGTCCCCCCACCACAGGGTGCCGGGCTGCCAGCAGTGCTCGACGCCGTCGAGGACGAGGACCGCGTCTTGGTGGGTGACGAGCGGGATGTGTAGGCGTACGAGGCCGCGCGCGAGCGCGTACTTCGGGTCGCGGTGCGGGTGTGAGGCGGCGCCGGGGCCGAGGGCCATAAGCCGGACGGCGTTCAGTGGCGCCGGAATGTCGTCGAGGATATTTCTCAGGTATGGCATCCGCATCAGCCAGGGCGTCGCCGCGTAGTCGACCGGTCCGGGCCCGCCGGGGTCGGTGCGGCCCGGGTCACCGCCGGGGCTGCGAAGCGGCAGGACACGCCAGTCGATCGTCGTGGCTTGGCCGATGCCGCCGCCGGGAGCGTGGATGCGTTGGGGCTGCCACGGGTGGGAGGCGACGACGGCCAGCTCGCTCGCGAGACGGTCGGCGTCGAAGGCTGGGGCGAGCTGAACCGCCTCGGCGAGCGGGGCGGGCCGGGTTACGTTGCGTGCGGGCGTCACGGGTTTCCCTTCCGGGCCTGGTCAGAAGGTGAGCGGGGCTGGCATGCCGACGTGGTCGCTCGCGTCGTACGAGCCGGCAGGTACGGTGGCGAACCGCTTGTCGAGCGCGTTGAACACGGGTTGGCGGTCGGCGTCGGCGGCGTAGGCGAGACAGAACACGAACTGCGCACGCCCGGGTTCGAGGGGGATAGCTGGCATGGAGACGATGACACCGGTGCGGGTCGCCGGGTCGTAGCCGCAGCCGAGTTCGCCCGCCGCCGTGAGGAAGGTGTCGAGGTCCGGCACGGCCCAGGTCGGCGGGACGTGGTACTCCACCACCGACCGCTGAGGTTTAGCGGCGACATCGACGATTCGGTGCGCGATCACGTCGTAGATGTGCAGGCTGCCCGAAACCTGGGCGTTGACCTCGGTGAAAACCACGCGTCCGTCCCGGGTGACGACGGCGTCCGCGCTGAGGTGGCCGCGGAATCCCACAGCCCGCCACATCTCGGCCAGTCGCGTCCCTCCCCGCCGGAGCTGGGCGCGGACCTCGTCGTCGACGCCGCGCAGGGGCACGATCTGGTGGCTCAGGCGCCGCCCGACATATACCAGCGTTCCCATCTCCGTCGGACGAGTCCCGTCGTCGGCGACGTAGTGTTCGGAGTACACCGAGGCCATGTGAGGGGTGAACTCCTCGATGACCACGGGGAACCGGCCGTCGGCGCTGGCCCAGTCCCAGCGGTCCTCCCAGTACGCCGCGATCGGCTTCACGTCGCCGCCGTCGAGCCGGTGCAGGTGGCGGGCGCCTACGTGCTCGTAGGCCTTCGAGGGGTCGAGCACGACGAGTTGATTGCCCACGCCAGCGCCGTTGTGAGCCTGCTTGACCACGACCGCGTCGGTCCCGGACAGCAGCGTGGCCGTGGCGGCGACCGCCTCGTCGGGGCTGCGGACGACCGCTCCGGCAGGGATCACCACTCCGGCGCCGGCCGCCAACGCCCGAAAGATCGCCTTGTTGTTGGACGGCTCCCCACCGCCCTGAGCGAAGAACGCTGCGCCAGGGAGGCGGTCGGTGAGGCCGAGGGCGGCAGCGAAGCGGGCCACGGCGGCGGACGGCCACAACGCGAAGATCTCCTCCACACCGCCTGGGCACGCCGCGCCGAGCACGCCGCGCACGGCCTGTACGAACTCCTCGCTGGTCAGGCTCTCGGGGTCTAGTAGCCGGCCACCGTGCTGACCGGCCGGGGCCACCAGCACATGCAGAGTGGCTGGGTCCACGCCGGTGTGCGAGGCGGCGTAGGCGAGGAAGGTCGGGTCGGGCTCGTCGCACAGGATGACCAGGTCGCCGTCGCGGGCGAACCACAGCACACGCTGGGTCCAGGCTCGTAGGTCGCCTCGATCACGGATCGAAGGGTCGATGTGGTTGCCGATGAGGATCCTCAACATGTCCTCCACAGTCAGAGGCGGAAGGCGGCCGGCAGCGTCTCGAAGGTGCGCATCGTCGCGGTACGGCGTCGACGCGGGACTCCGGCCGTCACCAGTGGCGCCGGATGGTGAAGCAGGCTCGTCACGAGGGCGCGTAGAGCCATCTGGGCGGGCACTGTGCCGAGGCAGGAGTGGCTGCCCCACCCGTAGCCGAGGTGCCGGTTCGGGAAGCGATCGAGCACCAGCTGGTCTGGCTGCGGGAACTGTTCTGGATCGTGGTTGGCGGCGGCGAAGAGCACGGTTACCGTCTGGCCCGCCGTTACCGTGACGCCGCCGATCTGGCAGGTCGCCATCGCAATCCGGCTCGTGCCCTGCACGGGCCCGTCGTAGCGGACCAACTCGTCGACGCCGGTGCGAAGCATCGCCGCATCGCGCATCCGATCGAGTGCAGTCGGATGCTTCTGCAGAGTGTGCACGGCGTTGCCGACCGCGGCGACCAGCGTGCTGTAGCCACCCTGGAACATCACCCGGGCCGTGTTGCGCACATACAGCTCCTGCACCTCGCTGGCGGGAGCATGAGCGCGAACGTGCGCCAGGAGACCGGGTCGGCCGCTGGTCTGGAACCAGGACTCGACCAGCGCGCTCAGCTGCTCGCGTGCAACTCGGCCTGGCTCCACGACAGACGGGTCGAGGCCGCCGTCCATGCTCCGCATGATCGCGTCGGAAACCCGGCCGAAGGTGGCAACGTCGGGCGAAGTGACACCCAGCAAGTCGGAGATGACCGTCACCGCGAGCGGTGACGCAACCTCGGCCATCACGTCGAACGAGGCACATCCGGCAAGCCTGTCGAACCGGGCTGCCAGCAACCTGCGGGCTCGTGCCTCAATGGCATGGAGATCCTGGGCGTGCAACGCGTTCATGAACAGTGAACGCACCGATGCCTGGTCCGGCGGGTCCAGCGACTGCACGCTCAACGACGGCGCCGGCACCTCTGCGCCTGCCCGCCGCCGGTCACGGGCGAACCGGGTGTGATCCCGCAGAACGGCGACACAATCTGCGTACCGCGTCAGGAGCCACGCACGCATGCCCGGGTGCCAGCACACCGGCGTATGCGCTCGCAGATCGGCGAGCACCGGATACGGATTCTCCAGCACCGCCGTGTCCAGCGGGTCATACGACGACATCGACACTCCTCACAACAACACGGCGCGGATGGGTCGGGAGGGGCGGGGCCCACCGCGAGCCCCGCCCCGCTGATCGGGCTTAGTGGTCGTAGGACATTGCTGGCCTCCTTTCTGTCCGGTAGTGCGCGCGCCAGCGCTCCTACGCCCATGGTCACTAGCCATATGAGGTAGCCAGTGACTTCGGGGCCTTTGATCGCCGTCGCTGGGCCGCAGGTGACCGTGCCGGTCGGTCACCTCGTGGTCCACACCATGGGCGATGCGGCATCGCGGGAGCGCGGCGCGTGAACTGCCCCCGGTCAAGGCCCGGGCGATTGGTCGGAATGCCCCTGACCGCCTGCGGTGCGAGGACGACCGGGTACGTCTGCCGTTGACCCATGACGCACCCGCAGGTGCTGCGCAGGCGCCCACGAGCGCGGCAATCCGGATATCCGATAGAGGGCTGCGGACCCCTCGAATGTCCCTGCCGGTCTGCCCATCGTTACTCCCTGTCGTTTCTCGCCCAAAACTCGGCGGTCTCAGCCCGGACGACGTATCGAAATATCGCCTGTGATGAATAAATCGTCACGGATGGCCGGCAAGGCGGGAAGGCGTATTTGTGGGGATGTTTGCCGGGATACTTACGCGGATGCTCCGCTCTGACCAGCCATTTCCCTGCTGGGACGAGATGTCTCGCGATCATGAAGACGAAATGTGGGCTTACGCTTTCGGCAGTGATCACCTCTTTGCATCGCGATATGACTGTCGAGCTGAATGAGGGCAGCGGACTGCGGCCATTCCACGGCCCAGCCCTACGCCGCTTGGACGGCAACAGCAGCCCACTACGCCATGCGCCCGTCAACCCATAACCCAGGAGAACCCTGTGACAGCAATGGATGACCTCAGCCGGTACGGCTACCGGCAGGAGCTGAGTCGGCAGCTGCGGTTTCGGGACTTGTTCGCGTACGGCTTGGTGTACATGGTGCCGATCGCGCCGATGGCGATCTTCGGCAGTGTGTATGCCGGCTCGGGTGGCATGGTCGCTCTCGCCTATGCGGTCGGTGTGGTGGCGTTGGTGTTCACCGCGTCGTCGTACGCGCAGATGGTGCGGGCGTTTCCGATGTCGGGCAGCGTCTACAACTACGCCGGCCGCGGCATCAGCCCGCCGATCGGGTTCCTCGCCGGCTGGGTGATCCTCCTCGACTACGTCCTCGTACCCGGGCTGCTGTACCTGGTGGCGTCGGTCGCGATGCACTCCACCGTCCCGGCGGTGCCGGTGTGGCTGTGGCTGCTCGGCTTCGTCGCGGTCAACACGGTGGTCAACTCGGTCGGGATCCGGATGACCGCGATGGTCACCCGCATCATGCTCGTCGGCGAACTGCTCGTCCTGGCGGTCTTCCTGGTCGTCGCGGCCGGGGCGCTCGCGGCGGGCAAGGGCCACCTGGGCTGGGACGCCTTCTACAACTCCGACACCTTCACCTGGTCTGTGGTGGCGGGGGCGGTGTCGATCGCGGTGCTGTCGTTCCTCGGCTTCGACGGCATCAGCATGCTCGCCGAGGAAAGCAAGGGCGGGTCGCGGCAGGTCGGCCGGGCGATGGTTGCCGTCCTGGTCGTGGCCGGGGTGCTGTTCATCGCCCAGACCTGGCTGGCCGCCATGCTCGTCCCCGACCCGGATGCGCTACTCGCTGGCGGGGATCCGGACGGCACCGCGTTCTACGACGCCGCGCGCGTGGCGGGCGGGGGCTGGTTGGCGACGGTGTGCGCGGTCGCGACCGCGATCGCGTGGGGGTTGCCGAACTCGATGGTCGCCCAGGTCGCCACCAGCCGCCTGCTGTACGCGATGGCCCGCGACCGGCAGCTACCGGGCTTCCTGGCGAGGGTGTCGTTGCGGCGGAACGTGCCGGTCAACGCCACCCTGCTCACCGGAGTCGTATCCCTCACCCTGGGCCTGGTCATGGCCACCCGTACGGATGGGATCACGTTGCTGTCGTCGCTGATCAACTTTGGGGCTATGGTCGCCTTCCTCGTCCTGCACGTCTCCGTCGTCGTGCACCACCTCGTCCGCCAACGGAGCCGCAACTGGTGGGCCCATCTGGTCATGCCGGCCGCCGGGTTCGGGATCCTCGCCTACGTGGTGGTCAACGCCCAGATCGCCGCGCAACGCCTCGGCCTCGCGTGGCTCGCCTTGGGCGTACTGGTTCTCGCCGGTCTGTACGTCACCGGCCGCCGGCCCGCGCTGTCCGGGCTTGCGCCGACGCAGCCGGCCCAGCGTGACGTGGAACGGGTGTGACGACCATGGGGAAGGTCACCTACCGTCCCGCGCGCGACGAGCTTGCCTACACCTTCGGGGCCCGCCTTCCTGTGGCGCACGTGTGCACCGGCGACATCCTCGAGGTGTTCACCGAGGACTGCTTCGGCGGCCTCGTCCGCGGCCCGGCAGACCTGCCGTCGCAGGTGTGTCGGATGCCGTACCTGAACCCGGTGTCGGGGCCGTTCTTCGTCGAGGACGCCGAACCCGGCGACACCCTCGCCATCCACATCGCCGCCATCACCCCCGCCCGCGACTGGGGCGTCTCCACGACGTTCCCGCACTTCGGCGCCCTCACCTCCACCGCCCACACCGCCACCCTCCAACCGCCCCTCGAAGAACGGGTGTGGATGTACGGCATCGACCGGCAGGCGGGCACGGTCCGGTTCCACGCCACCGCCAGCGACCACGAGGTTGACCTGCCCCTGGAGCCGATGATCGGCACGATCGGGGTCGCGCCGGGCGGGTTCGAGGCCCGCTCCACCATCGTCCCGGACACCCACGGCGGTAACCTCGACACCTCGGAACTGCGCCCCGGCACCACCCTCTACCTCGGCGTGAAGATGCACGGGGCGATGCTCGCCCTCGGCGACGGCCACGCCCGGCAGGGCCAGGGCGAGGCGTGCGGCGTCGGCGTCGAGATCGCCACCACCACGACACTCGCCGTGGAGTTGATCAAAGGCGTGCCGACGGTGTGGCCGCGGCTGGAGACCGACACCTCGGTCATGGCGGTCGGCTGCGCCCGCCCGCTGGAGGATGCCTACCGCATCGCGCATCACGACCTGGTCGGCTGGACGAGTTCTCTGACCGGCCTTGACGCGCTCGATGCCTACCAGCTCATCTCGCAGGCCGGGCGGGCGCCGATCGGCAACGTGTGCGACCCGAACTACACGGTCCTCGCCGCGGTCGACAAGGCCCTCCTGCCCGCATTTGGCGAGGCGTACGGCGGCGCTCACCACCGGCTGCGGCAGCTCACCGCCACAGCGGGGCAGGGGGCGGGGTACTGATGGGCAGCAGGGTTCCTCTTCTGCCGTTGCGGGACGAGTTGTTCCTGATCGGCCATGACGACGACACCGGCCGCCCCCACCTGCACCCGCAGGCCTTGGCCTTCGGCTTGGCCGGCGCTGTCCTGATCGACCTGTATCTCGCCGGGCGGGTCACCCTCGATCCGGCGCATTCCGCCCTGCCCGCACCCGAGCAGCGACTCCGCCTCCGTGCCGACCGGCCCGTCGGCGACCTGATCGCCGACGCCGCGATCACCTCACTCCGCCACCCCACCGGCGCGCCGCTACGGGCATGGCTGCGGGGCTTCACCACAGACCTGTACGAGCGCACCCGCGCCGGGCTGGTCTCCGCCGGCATCCTGCGGCATGCCACCCGACGGCGCCTCCACGGACTCCTCACCACCGACATCTACCTGCCCACCCACACCAGATGGCCGGTCGTCCCCCGCGCCCGGCTGCGCGCTCTCGCCACCGGGCACGAACCACCCACCGACCACACCGCCGCCCTCGCCGGGCTCGTCGCCACGCTCGGCCTCACCGCCTACCTCTACCTCGACACGGACACCGCCACCGTGACCGCACGGCTGAAAGCCATCGCCGACCGGCACCACCCGCCGGTACGCCACATCACCACCGCCGTGGACGCCGCCGTCGGCGACCTCGCCACCGCCGCCTACCGCTGACCACAGACAGCGCGGGCAGCGTCCAGGACGCACTTCAGGCACCCCACCCCGGCAGCGGCTCGCACCCCGCAGCTGGGAGTCGGGGCGGCGGCAGTCAACCCGAATGGCTGCCGGGCCGGCTTCCTGCCACCGGTCCCCAACGCGGGCAGGAACAACTCGCCGGCCAGCGGCCGGCGGCGGGCCTTCCTCCACTCCTCCGCCGCCGGCCACACCTCATCCACAACCAGAGGAACGGAGCTATGCACACCCTGCAAAACCGAGGCACACCGCCACCGATGACAGCTCCACCACACCGCCAATCGGCAGAGAGCGCTACGGCTGATCGTCGTCGGGCTGTCGCCGACGCGCTACGCCGCAGCGCCGCCCTGCGCGCCGACGGTGCGCTCACCGACGCCTACGCCTGGGCGCAGTACGCCTACCAGCGCTGTTGCCATCTGCCCGCCGAGGACGAGCACCGTATGCGGGCCGCCGCGCTGCTGGCCCCGCTGGCCGCGCAGACCGGCCAACCGCATCTCGCTGTCACCGTGTACCAGGACCTCATCGTCGGCGCGACCAAGGCCCTCGGCGCCGACCACGCGCAGACGTTGCGTGCCCGGGCGGCCCTCGCCCAACTCCGGCACGACCTCGGCGACTGCGCCACAGGGCTGGCGGACCTCGCCGGCGTTCACGCGGCAGCCCGGCAGCGGTACGGCCACCACGCCCGGTTGAGCCTGCACACCCTGGTCAGCCTCGGCGGCCTCTACCGCGACTGCGGACACCACCACCTGGCCACCCGCTGCCTGCTCACCGCCAGCACCGGCATCGGCCGGTATTTGCCGCCCGATGACCCCCTGGTCGACATGGTGGCTGCCGCGATCGGCACGCCGCCCAGCCTCAACCACCCCGCCGTCTGCACGCAGCAACAACCGCGGATCGGAGTGACGCCGTGACCACGATTGCCGAGCGGGCGCTGGCCCTGTGGGCGGCCCCCCGACACGTACCGCGCCCTGCCCCCGTACCCGCCGCCCAGGACACCGCCGATGAGGTCATCTGCAGCCTTGTCGTCGGTTGCGGCTATCTCGACTCGGTCACCATGGCCGGATGCCTCACCTGGGCCCACCGGCAGCCCTCCAGCAATCGGCTGCCCACCGCCGGCGGGGTGCAGGAGGCCGTCATTCGTGGGCTGAGCCGGGTTCCGGAACCGCTGCGGCGTGCCGCGCTGACGGGTCTGGCGCGACTCGCGGCAAGCCCGGCCGACGCACGGTCCCGCCACGCCCGCAGTGACTTCCTCGCACGCCGGGCCAACACCCACCCGTTCCCGGTCAACAGCGGGACGGCGTCGTGACGCCGCCGAATCTGAACGCACTCGGCCCCTGCTGGGAAGCGGTCATCCCGTGCATCCACCGCGCCGCCAACCACTTCTGGTCCACCCTCGCCGACCGGCTTCACCCACGCCTGCCGGAACGTGACGCACCCCTGTTCCTCGCCACCCTCGGCCACCTCACCGCCGGCGACGACCACCACGCCGGCCGCACCGCACTGCTCGCCGCCCTCGCCCCCACCTACCAGCACCTGCGCATCCAGCCCCACCACCACCCACTGATCGTCGACGCCCTGATCGCCACCGTCGCCCGCCACGCCACCGCCACCTGGACACCCGAGACGGCAAGCCTCTGGCAACGCCGCAGCCACCACGCCCTGAGCCTGACCCACCGGGCGACCACCCGGATCGCCACCGGCCCGGCCTGGACACCCGCCGAGATCATCGGCCGTGACCAAGCCGCCGACACCATCACGATCCTCACCCTGCGGCCCCACCACCGACTGCGCCACGAGGCCGGTCAGGCCCTCCCGGTCACCACACCCCGCCAGCCCGGCGCGTGGCGGTGGTACTTCCCAGCGAACGCGCCCCGCCCCGACGGCACCATCGAGCTGCACATCCGCGCCATCACCGGCGGACCGGTCTCACCACTGCTGGCCCACCACGCCGCCATCGGCGAGCAGGTGTGGCTGGGCACGCCCTACGCCATGGGCCTTGCTCTCGACCCCAACCGCGACGGCGATCTGCTCCTCGCCGCGGGCGGCACCGGCCTGGCGCCCCTGCGCGCCATCGTCGAACACCTCGCCGCCACCCGGGCGCGGCGTCGGGTCACCCTGGTGGTCGGGGCGCGCACCATGCCCGATCTCTACGACAGCGTGACCCTCGACAAGCTGCAGACCACCCACGACGACTGGCTGACCGTCGTACCCGCGCTCTCCGACGAACCCTTCGTCGAGCCCGCCGCCCAAGGCGACCTGCTGACACTCGCCCTCGCTCACTACCAGCCCGGCCAGCATCTCTACGTCGCCGGACCACCCGACCTGATCACCCACGCCCGGCTACGCCTGCCCGCCGCCGGCATACCAGACAACCGCCTCCACCTGGCGGAAACCTTCTCCCGCACACCTCTGGCCGGCGCCCAGCCGAAGACACCACGCCAGGATTGACCAGGCGCGATGACAGCCCTGCAGGATCTCCTTCCACCAGAAGAACGCGCCGAGCTGCGACGACTCGCCGACGGCGAGGCTGAGGGTCTACTCCCGTTGCCAGTCGCCACCGGCACCGCAGGTCACCCAAGCCAATCTCTACAGTCCGGTGACGCCGACCCGGTCATCACCAGCGACATCGACAACCTGCCCTCCGACGCCATGTCACCGAAGAATGCCCCGGACCCAGCACTGGTCGGTAAGCCCCAAGCGCCCACCACCAGCCTGGCCCAGCGCCCGCCTGCCGACAACACGCGCCGGCGGCGGCCCGAAGGCGAAACCGTCCTCCCCGAACAGCCGCAGCCGGAAGCCAGGCCACACGAGCCCATGCGCCGGGTACCCGTCACCCTGATCTCCGCCGACGTCATCTCCCGCATGGGCGTGATCGGCCAGCTACGACCCCGTCCGGAGGTGCTGCTGCTCGACGACACCGAAGCCGACCAGGCCCAGGCCACACTCGTCATCGCCGACAGCGTCGACGAGCCGACCCTGCGGGCCCTACGCGCGCTGCGCATCCGGAAAGCTCCCGGCCTGGTGTTGGTGGTAACCCACGTCGATGACGCTGGCTTGGCCGCCGCGGTGGAACACGGGGTCCTCGGGCTCGTCCGCCGAGCCGAGGCCAGCCCAGAACGCCTCGTCACGGCGATCCGCGCCGCCGCGGCCGGCGAGGGCAGCATCCCCGCCGACCTGCTCGGCCGGCTCCTGCAGCAGGTCGGGGCGCTGCAACGGGACACCCTCGGGCCACGTGGAATGACCATCCTGCGCCTGGCAGGCCGGGAGGCGGCAGTGCTGCGCCTGGTCGCCGACGGCTACGACACCGCCGAGATCGCGGCGAAACTCCGCTACTCCCCACGCACGATCAAGAACATCCTGTACGACGTCACCAACCGATTCCACCTACGCAACCGCTGCCACGCCGTGGCATACGCGCTCCGCAACGGCCTCATCTGACCCCGCCCCAGGGCAGCTGACGCCAGTACAGGCCTCCTACTACGGCAGCCGAGACCCGACCAGGACCGGCGTGAGACGAGCGTGGTGCCCTCTCGGGGCCATTCCGTCCCGACCAGTAGCGCACCACCCTGAACGAGCAGTAGCCTGCCTCGCAGCGACACAGACCAGAACCCCCGCTCATGCCCACCCAGGCGGATATCAAGCCAGGTGTCCGTGATCGGGTAACCTGGTGGCGCAGCGGGCCGTTAGCTCAATGGCAGAGCTGAGGACTTTTAATCCACAGGCGCAGCGGCTTTGCATAGATGTTTATCCCTGATTTTGCAGGGCTGACCTGTGTTTCCGTCCGACCAGCGCAGCATTTATCAGTCCTATTCGGACTAACATAGCTCGCGGGGTGCTCGCCTGCTCGTGAGCCGGCTTGACAGTACGGGTCCACCGAGTCAGTCCAAGGGCTCGACACCGTATCCGCCGACGTCGGGGACTGCGGCATCGCAAGGACTTGTGTCCCCACCCTCTGATCCGCCACGAAAAGTGGGACGAGAAGGGAGGAAGGAATGGCAGCCCGCGGTCGACGGCAGTGATACGCGGTTGCGTTACTCCACGTGCACACGGATCAGGGAACTGCCTGCGGGACGTAGAGCCCGGCGACCAAACCCCTCCGGTGCGGCGGCGCCACCTCCGCGGCAGCCGGCAGTGTGCTCGTCTGCTCGAAAGGCGATTGCGTGGCATGGACGTGCTGGACTGACCAGGAACCCAGCGGCGGATACGTGTCGGCTGGTTGCCGAACTGTTGCCCCCCTGCTGGCGAGGCGCGACGCTATCTCTTGCTCGGGCCGCCCCTGCGCCCTCCTTGAGGATTTTCCTTGACGAAGTGGTGCGGGGGGTCTTAGGTAGCGGGAGGGTGGAAAGTGGCTGGTGTCACCGGGCAGAGCGGGCTTGTCCTGCTGGACAGCAGGACCGGTAGGGCTATGCCCGCGAAGTGGGCGGGCCAACTCATCGGCCTGGGGGCGCGGCTGGCGCGTCGACGGCAACGTAATGGTTGGCAGCTAGTGATGGTCGTGTCGGTGCCCATTCGTGACTACGCGGCGCTGCTGATCAGCGCGGGCTGGGTCCTTGCACAGCCTCCTACGTGCAAAGGTGACGTGCTGGCGCTGGCAGGAGCGATCCAGCCGGGTACGCCAGCCCGAATGGCGACAGCTCAGCAGCTAGTGGCTGATACATTCTTCCGTATCGATCAGAGCCATGGGGAGGCCCGCATACATCTCGGCGGAACTTTTTGGAAGATCGGGGCTGTGCATCACCTTGCCGCCGACCAGACGCTGTCCGCGGGCCGTTTCGGCAGGCGTAGCGTCACCCCCCCTGGAAGCTTGATCAGGAAGACTGGCCACGGCGACAGCTGGCCTGGCGATCTTTGTGCGTCTAAGCCCACGGTGACCGTCGTAGGGGTCCAATCGCGCCTGGCGCCAGAGCTCGAAATGCAGGCTGGCTGGGCTGGCTGCGAAGGCGGCTACGATCGCCTACGTGACGTCCTGCGTCCAGATGATGGCGCATTCTCCGCAAGCGCCATCGTTTCTGGTGGGAGAGACCGGTTTCCCGTGATGCCGGCGGACACCCTGCTTGCAGTACTGGATGGCGCAACCGCGATCCGCTGGCTGTCCGAGGTCAGAACGCCCGTCGTGGTCGCGGTGATTGACCGCAGCTCAGCGGACGAATCCGCAGCCATGACTGTGCTGCAGCGCCGTTCGATCGGCGAACCTTTGGCCGTTGCCGATCTTGGCTGGGGAGCCATTGCAGGAATCGAGACACTGGCGTTCGAGGTGAAAATATGACAATCCTCGACTACCTCGGAGACCTCTACGCTGCTGCGGGCTCGATGGTAGATGACGACGGTGCTGTAGAGCTCGTAGCGATTGCCGACGAACGGGGTGGGGCGCTCGATCGAGCGACCCGCCAGCTGGCCCTTGAGGTCGAAGACGGCGGTTTCGATCGGCTGCGTGACCTGCTGGTAACCGCTCGGCGGCTGCGGTGGCGCGTATCGACCTCGCCGTTTCCGCTGGCATGCGAGGCAGGTAGCGCCGACCTGGTCGCGGGGCTACTGGAACTGGCCACGCAGTGCAAGCTGATGGCAGGCAACGAGACCGGCCGAGTCCTGGATGATCTCGCTCTCAGCGTGAGCGCGCTGAACACGGCGGAGGCATGCCCGCTAGGTGATTTTCTTCTCGAGTCGTTGCGCGAGGTGAGCTACACCGGGTGCTTGGTCGTCGTGTCCAGTGCTCGATCTGCGGCGGCAACCCGATCCTGGTTCGATGTGCTGGGCATACCGGTGCCCGTTGTAAGCGACCGGGGCAAGGCAAGGCCCGAAATCTTCCAGAGGGCCTACCTGATCGGGTCTCCGCCGCTGTTCGGACCCGCTGCTTTCGGTGCCCCCCGCGCGCGCAGGTTGGTATACCTATTCCCGTCATGGATTGTCGACCGGGGCCTGCCGATACCGTCCTTCTCCGAGCATGCGGAAGGGGGCATCAGGCCCCAAGCACGGTTACGGAGAATCGGCCCGGACCCGCTCATACCGCAACGGTTGAGGGATACGGAGGGCCAGCTCGCCCCCGACCCGATGTGGAAGCAGGCCAAGGCGAGGCTCCCTCATGGGATAGACGAGGCGCACGCCAGGAAGGTCCTCCTGTGCGGGGGGCTTTCAATGATGCTCGATCTCGACGAGGGCGAGTCCATCCGCGTGCTCGATCCTTGGCGGCCGGCTGGCTCCAGAGTCCAGATGCAGCAGGTCGAAGCCGTGGGGCCAGGTTCGCACCTAGTCCTGAGGGAGGGCCAGACTGAGTCTGGGACGTTGTATGAGCGCGCCTTGGCCCGGCTGGCGGGGCAGGCGCCGCGCGTGGAACAGTCGCAGGCGACGTGGAAGGCGGCCCTACGCGACCGACTTCAGGCGCTGGGACCAGGTGAAGTGGTGCGGCAGCTACGGGCCCGGGGTGTGCAGGCTGCGGCACAGGCGCCGACGTGGACTGCTCAGACGCTGGCGCGACCGCAGGGTAGCGATGACTTCACGGTCCTTCTGCGCTGGCTTGGGCTGCCAACGGAGCCGTACCGTCGGTACGCCGACATGCTGAGGCGAGCCCGGTACCATGCCATGACTGACATCCGAGAGGCGCTCGAAGCGGCTCTCGGGGATGCAGACATGAACGAACTCCAGCGGACAGGTATCCTCAGGCTAGATCTGGATATCGAGGGTTTTGCAGGTATCATCGCGACTCGCGTCCTCGCTCTCTCGCCGTACCTTGAAGTCGTTCCCAGATCGGAACTGCGCATCCCGAAGGGGGATGAGGGCGCCCGATGGCTCGAATGATCCCTCCACTCATCCGCCAGGACTCAGCACCGGGCGAGCGGCTGGTCTTCCAACGGTTGGCGAGTGACCCGGTCACGGAGAACTGGGTGGTGCTGCACTCGCAGGACTTGGCCGAGCACGTCCGCCAGGTGCAGGGAGAGGCGGATTTCGTCGTAATCGTGCCGGGCCGCGGGGTTGCGATCATAGAGGTGAAGTCGCATAGGCGCGTGGCGCGGCGCGACGACGGCCAGTGGCTGCTTGGCAGCATGCCGCCCACCACCCGCGGCCCGTTCCAGCAGGCGGACGAGGCGAAGTACAGCATCAAGGCGTATCTGCGGCGCAAGGGAGTCGATCTCCGGAGCACTCCCCTCGTCTCCGGCGTATGGTTCACGCACACCAAGGCACGAGCCGAGTTGCCGCCCGCCATCGAATGGCACCCATGGCAGGTTCTCGACCGCGACGATCTCCAGGCTGGCGCGGGACAGGCCGTCCTGCAGTTGCTGGAGAGCGGGCGTCAGCACCTCATCGATCGCGTCCCTGCGATGGCTGCGGCGGCGACCGGGCCTACCGCCAAAACGGTCGGATCGCTTGTCGCTGCGCTCCGACCGCGCTTCGAACTCGGCGCTGGCTCGGCCGACCTGCGGCGCGAGCGAGACGCCCAGCTTTCCGCGTTCCTAGAGGAGCAGTACCAAGCCCTCGACGCGATGGAGGACAACCCTCGCGTTCTTTTCACTGGCCCGGCTGGGTCCGGTAAGACCTTCCTGGCGCTTGAGGCTGCACGCCGGGAGGCCGCTTCGGGCGCGACAGGGTGGTTGCTGTGCTTCAACAGAACCCTGGGAACGTACCTCAGCGAGCGCGCCTCCGGCGCACCCGGTCTCGATACCGGGACCCTCCACGCGACGATGCTCCGCCTCACCGGGCAGCAACCGCCAGGCAACGCAGGCGCCGATTTCTGGCAGGTGCAGCTCGTCGATGCCGCCATCGAACGGCTCCTCGACGGAGACCTGACCCGCGACTACCTCGTTGTGGACGAGGCCCAGGACCTGTGCACGCCCGCGTACCTTGATGTCCTCGACCTTATGGTCGAGGGTGGTCTCACCGGCGGGCGCTGCCTTCTGTTCGGCGACTTCGAGCGTCAGTCCCTTTACGGGCTGCTCGACGGGCGCCAGGAGCTGGGGGCGAGGATTTCGGGCCTACCGACGTTCACTCTCACCGCGAACTGCCGCAATCTCCCGCGGATCGGCTCGGCTGTGGAAGTCCTTACCGGCATGGAGCCGGGTTACAAGCGGTTCCGTCGCCCGGACGATGGGATGCAGCCCCGGTATTACTGGTACTCCGACCCGCAAGAGCAGGGGAATCTACTCGTCCAGGCAGTCCGCGAGTTACGTGAAGAAGGTTTCCAGCTCGACGAGATCGCCATCCTCAGCACGCGGCGGATCCGGTCCGCAGCAACCCAATGCCAAGATCCATGGCTGCGTCCGCTACTAGCTCAAACGGAAGCTCCGATCCGCGGAAGGGTGCGCTACAGCACGGTGCACGCCTTCAAGGGGCTGGAGGCTCCGGCCGTCATCGTGACCGACATCGACCGACCTACCACGCCGGCCTTCGAGGCTCTGCTGTACGTGGGTCTCACCCGCCCGACGGACCGCCTGTCAGTGCTCGCCACTCGTGAGGCTCTCGCCGGGAAAATACTGGGCGAAAGTAGGCAATCATGAACCCGCGTGACGTCATGGAGACGGCTGTCCGTCGCGAACTCTTTGGGCCAGCCGACGGCGAGACCCCTCGCGGTAAACCTCTCGACATCTCATCCGGCGTGGTGTCCTTCGAGTCCTGGAGCGAGACCCGCGGGCCGTGGCACGACGCCGCCACCGGCCAGGAGATCCTCAGCGAAATCGAGCCGCTGCGCCGCTACGGCGTGGGGGTGCTTCATCCCAAAGGATCGGCAGTTGAAGGCAACCTCGCAGGAATCACCGGCCTCCCGGCGGACGAGGACGTCGAGGATGCCGTCGACGTTCCACAGTTCCAGCTACGGACCGCTCCTGAGGCAGACAGCGACGATTTTGACCTCAGCGATGCCAACTCCTTCCAGCCCAGCGCCATTGCCGTTTCCTTCAAGGCGCGTCTGCCGCCAGGGAGCTTTCTGAGCATCGATGCCAGCGCGGCGTCTTACGACGGCATCACCGTGCGGGTGAAAGGGGCCAAGCGGGAGCCGCGGTGGTGGGTGCGGCGCCCGTTCACGCTCCAGGCGCGAGCCGGTGGAAAGGAACTGCTCCAGCAGACGGAGCGGTTGCTCGGCCTAGCGACCGAATGCACGGGCCAGACGCGGACCGCGCCCCAGTTGCAGGCATACAGCCGTCCGGTGCCCGGCGTTCCTGACCCCGCCTGCCGCCTCGTGACGATCGCGCTCGTCAACACCAGCCAGGCGGCCGGCTCGGGCGGGGCCATATTCCAAGCCGCCTTCGCCATCCGGCCCCACGGCGGTGCCCGGGTAGAGCCCTATCCCGAATCGCCGGTGCCCGATGGCGCCGACGAGGAGGAAAAGTCAATCGAGCTGCTGTATCGGAAGAAGCTCACGTTCGCGGTCGGTCACGGGTGCGCAGCAGGATGGGACGAGCCCACCAAAGGCGCCACGTCAGCGATACGCGCGGAGGCTCTTCCGGCGTATGAGGTTTCCAGCCTCACGCCCGACATCGTCTGGCAGGACGGCTCGGGCAGGCGAGCTGAACTGCGCGCGAGCATGGCGGCGCTGGCCGAGAACCAAGCTGAGGCACACACGCAGATCGAGCTGATTCTCACCGGCTATGAACAGTGGATCGAGCACCGGGAACGGGAAACAGCAGCCCTCGAGGACCGCTTCCAGGAGACCGCTAGGCGGCACATCAGCCTGTGCCGGCAGGCGCTTCGACGCATGCAGCGAGGATGGGAGCTGGCAACGAACGACCCGCTCGCGTCCCGCGCGTTCCGGCTCGCCAACCGCGCCATGCTGTTCCAACAGATCAGGTCGCGCCTTCCGGTCAGAGACATCACGGTCAGCAAGGACGGCCTCCTTGAGATCGTCGGTAGTCAGCCCGAGGCCGTCGCAGGCCCAGGTACCGGTAACTGGCGCCCTTTCCAGATCGCCTTTCTCCTCGCGAGCCTGCCCGAGATCGTGTACCCGGAGCGAGAAGAACGGGACATCGTTGATCTAATCTTCTTCCCGACCGGTGGCGGTAAGACCGAGGCATATCTCGGTGCTGCAGCGCTCAGCATGATCGCCCGTCGGCTGCGCAACCCGGACGATGCCGGCACGGATGTGTTGATGCGCTACACGCTGCGCCTGCTCACCGCCCAGCAGTTCCTGCGTGCGGCGGCTTTGTCATGCGTGCTAGAAGACATGCGCACCAGCGAGGGCGACCTGGGGAACGAGCCGTTCACGATCGGAATTTGGCTCGGCTCATCGACGACGCCCAACACTTGGCGGCAGGCCAAGGCACAACTGCGGGCGCTGCAACGCAGCCCGCGCGATGAAAACCCGTTCCTGCTTCTCAGGTGCCCTTGGTGTGGGGTCAGGATGGGACCCGTCAGCGCCGGTGGCAGGCAGAGCAGGCATCAAGTTGCGGGCTATGTGGCAACCGGCAACAAGGTTCGGTTTCACTGTCCGGACAGGGAATGCCGCTTCGCCGGCCATCGGGGCGGCCTGCCAGTAGCCGTCGTGGATGAGGACATCTACGATCGCCAGCCAACGCTGGTCATCGGCACCGTGGACAAGTTCGCGATGCTGGCCTGGCGGCCAGAGGCGCGAACCATCTTCGGGATCGACCGCGACGGGCGCCGCCGCTGCTCCCCGCCAGGGTTGATCATCCAGGATGAGCTTCACCTCATCTCCGGGCCGCTCGGCTCCATGGTCGGGCTGTACGAGCCGGTCATTGAAAACCTCTGCACCGACCAACGGCTCGGCACCCCGGTCAAGCCGAAGATCGTCGCATCGACCGCCACTATCCGCCGGTACGAGAAGCAGGTCCGCGATCTGTACGGCCGTAATCGCGTCGCACTCTTCCCCCCGCAGGGGCTGGAGGAGGGGAAGTCGTTCTTCGCGGAGCCGGCACGACTGGCGGACGGGTCCCCAGCACCCGGACGGCGCTACATCGGGGTGCTCAGCCCATCGCTCGGCTCGATCCAGACGGTGCAGGTGCGTGTAGCCGCTGCCACGCTCCAGGCGGCGCGGGAGATTCCCGAGGCGAGCCGCGACGGATACTGGACGAACCTGAACTTCCTCAACAGCTTGCGTGAACTTGGAAACACCGTCTCATTGTTGCAGTCGGACATTCCTGACTATTTAACCGGGCTCCGCAAGCGCGAGGGCATCGACCCTGGAGACGTCCGGTGGCCTCGGAACGTCATCGAGCTGACGAGCCGACGCCGCAATGACGAAATTCCCAGGGCGATCGAGGAGCTCCAGCTTGAGTACGGCAACGACGGCTGCATTGATGTGTGCCTCGCGTCCAACATCATCGAAGTGGGCGTTGACATCGACCGGCTCGCTCTCATGACTATCGTCGGCCAGCCGAAGACGACCGCCCAGTACATCCAGGTCAGCGGCCGTGTCGGCCGCAGATGGGAGCAGCGGCCCGGCTTGGTTATCACAATCTACGGTGCGGCCAAGCCACGTGACCGCAGCCACTATGAGCGGTTCCGCACCTACCACCAGCGCCTGTACGCACAAGTCGAGCCGACCAGCCTGACACCGTTCGCCCTGCCCGTGGTGCACCGAGGGCTGCACGGTGCGATCGTTTCCCACGTCCGGCAGTCAGCGCCGGAAGCGCTGCCGGTCTACCCGTTCCCGAGGGAGCGTTTCGATGCCGCAGTCGAGATCCTCCAAACCAGAGCCAGCGTCGCCGATATAGCCGACACCGGTCCTTTGCGAGACGTGGCAGCACGCCGCAACCGGGAATGGTCCCAATGGGAGAGGACTGACTGGAACGCCAACGCGATCGGAGGCAATCCTCAACAGGGACTGATGAGGTATGCGGGTTCGTCAGCGGGATCCGATGCGAGGGTACCGGTGTGGGACGTCCCGACGAGCATGCGCAGCGTCGATGCGGAGTGCGAACTGCGCATCAGCCCACTGTATGCCCTGGAAGCCGCCGCTGAGCAGGAGGAGCGTCATGAGTAGCGGTCTCGTCCGGAGGGCGCAGCTCGTCGCACCCTTCGGCGTTGGGGCGATGAGCATCCTGGTGAACGGCACTTCCGTGATAACTGGAGGCCTTGATCACTGGTACCACACGGATGACCAAGCCAATCTCCACCCCGACGAGTTCGTCGTTGACGAGTGGCGCCTGCAGGAGCGGCTGCGCGTGCGGCAGCTCCGCCTGCCCCCGGCCCGCCGTACACCGCAGCCCGGCGGCGGCCGGCAACACAACGTCAACCTGTCTGTCCCGGCACTCCGGTTTCCGTGCTGGTCGTTCTGCATCTACTGCAAGCGGCTCGACGAAAGCCCCCTCAGCATGGCCCAACCGGTTCGCTGCGGGGACCAGAAACACGAGGGGAAGCGGTCCGGGCCCGTCATGTCACAAGTGCCCATCGTGGTCATCTGCGAACGAGGCCATCTTGATGACTTTCCCTGGCGCGAATGGGTCCATAAGTCACTACAGCCACGATGCCATGGCGTGCTCCGCCTTCTATCCCGCGGCGGAGGCACACTCGGCGGCCAGGTCGTCAAGTGTGACGGGTGCGAGGACGAACGCACGCTCGAAGGCGTCACAATCGCACAACCTAGTCGCGGAGGCCCAGAGGAGACGACACTGTCCAAGCGCCTCACGACCGAGGGAGAGTACCTATGCCGGGGGAGTAGGCCATGGGCCGCCGACACCGGATCGGGCTGCGGCTGGCCACTGCGCGCGGCGCTCCGGGGCGCCGGGAACGTGTACTTCCCCAAGGTCGAGTCATCCATCTTCCTGCCTCGGGTCCAGGGAGGTGCTAGCGCGGAGGTACTCGATGTCCTGCGCCGACCCGACGTCCAGACCCGCATCCAGCTACTTCACGAGGTCCTCGGCTCGGTACCTCTTACCAAGCTCAGGGAATCCACACCGATGGAGCTTCTCCAGCCGTTCTCCGATGCCGAACTCCAAGCGGGCCTGCAGGACCTACTCGGCGAGCCCAGCCACGGTAGCGAACCCGCCGATGATGGAGAGGACTTGACACCCGCCGTCGCTTGGCGCCGGCCAGAGTATGAGCTGCTGCGGGAGACGCCGCACCACCCTGATCTCACCGTAACCGATTCCGGCGTCCCAGCAACGCAAGCAGGGCGCATCGGCCGCGTGAGGCGGGTCGAGGTGCTGCGAGAGACCCGTGCTCTGCGGGGCTTCACCCGCGTCCGTGACGGCAACCTCCGGCTCAGCGAGGGCAAAGCACTTCTGCGCAGGCGGAGGCTGCCTCCCGCGCACGACTGGCTGCCCGCCTACGTGGTGCGAGGTGAAGGCATATACCTCGAGCTAGATCCCTCAGCGCTCATCGCGTGGGAGTCACGCGAAGACATCCGTTCCCGCGCGGAGGGCATAGCGGTCAACTTCCAGACGGTCCAGCAGAGCCGTGGACTGCAGCCACGCGAAGTCGCGCCGCGCTTCCTGCTCATACATACTCTCGCGCACCTGCTAATCAACGAACTCATCTACACCTGCGGCTACAGCTCCGCGTCGCTGCGTGAGCGCCTCTACGTCACGGCCGAGCCTGGGCGGCAGATGGCGGGCGTCCTCATCTACACAGCCGCCGGTGACTCTGAAGGCACTATGGGTGGCCTGGTACGGATGGCAGACCCCGATAACCTGGAGGCCGTCCTCACAACGGCGATCGGCAAGGCACGCTGGTGCTCCACCGATCCGGTCTGCATGGAGCTCGGTGAGGCAGGCCAGGGACCCGACTCCTGCAACATGGCTGCCTGTCATGGATGCGCCTTACTACCAGAGACTAGCTGCGAGGAACATAACCGGTTCCTCGATAGAGGGCTTGTCATCGGTACCTTCAACCAGCCTGACCTTGGGTTCTTCTCGTAGCTCGCTGTTGCTCCGGGATGCGTGTTCCTGCGACAGCCATCGCGGAGGAAGCTGCATTTCAACCACGCCAGCCGCAGGCAAGCAGCGGGCTCACTTGGGTGGTCTCTGCCGCCCCCAGAGCCCGCTGCCCGCCGGGCCCCTTCCGGAGAGCCCTGTCGCTCAGGAAGTCAGACATGGGCGCGCACACGCGCAGAACCGCGTGGGCCGAACCAGCGGCATGATGCCCACGCGGGAAGGGCGTGGTCGCGGCGCAGTGCTCCTCGGCGCCGCAGCGTCAAGGATACGCAGTCGGTCATGTGCGCCGGGCAGACGAGCGCCTCACATCCGCTACAACTCGAACGTTCGAGGCCTCAATGCGGTGACTGCCATCTGGCTGGGGCTGTATGTGCGGTCCCGTACGTACGCCACGTACCCGGTAGCGGCGAGAGCAGCCGCCCAACCTGCGCGGAACGATGGCGGGTTGGGCGAATCTGTACATGATCTTCGGATGAAGTTATTGACCTTGTGCCCGCTGCGCGGCAGGATCGTTGAGAGCTGCGGCCGGGTCGACGCCGCAGCTATTTTCGTGCTAGAACCTGGTCGGTCAGGGGAGGCCGTGGCCATCCAGGGTAAATTACCATGATGTAAGATGGTTGAGGGCGAGGACTGGGTGTCAACGAGACGTAGCGGTACGGTCGTTGAGGAGGGTGGCCCCGACGTCTTCCCACAACAAGACCCCCAGGGGACGATCCTGCGGGTGGCCGAACTACTGGAGGTCACCTACCGCTCCGCTGACCTAGGCAACATTACTGACGATGTCCTGAGTGAGACCCTCTACATCCTTCTTAGCCTGCAGACGCAGGAGCTGGTGTACCAGCGCATGTGGAGCGCATTGCGAGAGCGGTTTCCCACATGGGTCGACGCGATGAAAGCGTCGCGTGAGGAGCTGGAGGGCGTACTGCGCATCGGCGGCCTGCAGCACCAACGCGCGATCAAACTGCAGAACATACTTCGGGCGGTCCACGTCGACAACCTCAGCCGAGGTGTGGGACCTGCTGCGGGACAAGATTTAACCTTGGAGTACCTGCGCGAACTCGACGCAGAGGAAGCCGAACGCTTCTTGCTCAGCCTTCCCGGCGTCGGAACTAAGTCTGCCCGCTGCGTCGAATCTTACGCGCTGGGCCTTGACCGTTTCGCGGTCGATACCCATATTCAGCGCATATTCAACCGGTTGGGAATAGTTAGAGACACGCGGGCAAAATTCGATCACGATGCCTTCGAGCGGGTAGTCCCACCCCGACTGCGTCGGCAGCTTCATATCAATATGATCCACCATGGGCGCATGGTATGTAGTAGCAAGCCACAGTGTGGCAGTTGCGTCCTTGTCTCGTTCTGCCCTCCGGCGTCCCGGTCAAGCAACTCCGATGCAGGTCGACTGACAGCGACACCGAGGACCCGACAGCCAGTCGCGATCGATTTGTTTGGCGGAGCCGGAGGGTTGGGACACGGCTTTACGAAGGCCGGCTACCGTATCGCACTCGCCGTGGAACGTGATCGTCATGCCGCACAAACCTATCGCGCCAACAACCCCGGCGTTCCAGTAATCGAGGCCGATGTCGCGACTCTCAAGGCAAGTGACATCCGGCGAGTTTGTCCCGACCTTGGGGAGCCGGACGTAATCTTGGCGGGCCCGCCGTGTCAAGGCTACTCTCATGCAGGCTTGCGGCAACCTGAAGACGGAAAGAACAAACTGTTTGAGCATGTCGTGCGCCTTGCGGAGGAACTTGGTGCCCGATACATTGTGCTGGAAAATGTTCCCGGATTGCGGCGAGTCAATGGCGTCGGATTCGAAGACCGCATCCTCCGCCGCCTACGCAGAAAATTTAACGCCGAAGTCTATGAGCTGTTAGCGGCGCACTTCGGGGTGCCGCAGAACCGGCGCAGGCTTTTCTTCCTAGCGCGGCGCAAGGACCTCGGCGCTGCCCCGTCCGCGCCGACACCAACCCACCGGGTCCCAGGAGCACCAGCCGAGGCTAACGGCCAAGCGCTGCTCGACACTCCCCGGCTCGAAGACGTGCTCCGAGGTCCGCTGGAGCTTCCCGCTGCTACTGACGCCGAGTACAAGGTGCTGTCCGATGGCAGCGTCCTGCGGAACGCGTCCACAATGAAGCATTCTGACAAGGTTGTTAAAAAAATCGAGGGGATTGAGCGAGGGCAAGGGCCTATCTCCTACCGCCGGCTAGAGCTCGACCTCGCGCGCACTCTCGTTGCTGGTCATCGCGCTCTGCCGGTGCATCCTTGGCTGCATCGCTCGATATCGGTACGCGAGGCCGCGCGTATCCAGGGTTTTGAAGACGATTACTTTTTCTGTGGTCCGCGATGGGAGCAGCCGCTGCAGGTTGCAAACGCCGTACCGCCACCTGTCGGCCATGCTGTCGCGGTTCATCTGAACGAATACATCGATGCGGACGATCAGAAGGCCAACAGGCAGGGGTGCGTCGAGCCACCAAGGCTTTCCTAGAAGTTTGGGATTCCGAGCAAAGATTATGAACCAGCACTGTCTTGCCTGATTCCGGCCAGATTAGCGCGCACCTCGGCGGTCGTGGATGCGATCCGGGGCGTTGCAGAGGTCGTCGGGTAGAGGGTCGGCGGCGGTGATGGCGTGGGCGCCGGCCTGGATTTCGACGGTGCGGTAGCGGCGGGCGGTGCGGACGAACTTCTTGATCGACCAGCCGGTGCGGTCTTCGATCCAGCGGCTGACTGCGAGGGCGGCGAACACGATGGTGGTAGGCGTCGATGACGAAGCCGGCCGTGACGGGGGTGCCGCCGGGGCAGGTTTCTTGCTATGGCCGGCCAAAGGGTCTACCCAAGGACGAATCAGGGTCCCTCGGATTCCGCAAGCATGAAGGGCGAATATTGACTAGCTGTCGAGTCCCTCAAGAAAGCGCTTCGCCTCTTCGTCGTTCCGTCGGCCCTCTTCGCGGTATGTCGCCGCCATGTCTCGGAGGGCTGCGGCAGTTCGGGGGTGCGTTGCCTGTACGGCCGCTGCCCACTTCTCGTACTTGGCTGCCAATTCATATTCCTGTCTGCCGCCCTCAGTCATGCTTCGAGATGTAATACCCCGCTTGTTGAATAGTCCGATCGTGAAGCCGCGTCCAAGGCGGTCGTTTGGTTCAGTCTCAAGAATATTTCGGACCGGCAGACTTGGGAACGTTCCATCCGGGTCCGTCGGGGCGTGGGCCAATACTTCGCCGATCTGGAGTTCACCTATCTCCAGACGGCCTGACTTGGACAGCAGATCGCGTGTCTCAACTAGCCAGCGCTCGAGGGCTTCGCCGTCCACGCTGCCATCCTCGCGGGACCCGGGAACGACGCGCCATCCGCGAAGCAATCTGTAAGCATTCGAAGCTAGCCTCGGATTGACGGCTCGTTGTTCGGTGTCAGCATCCTTGTGGTCGGGCTTGAAAGCCAGTTCGATGACTTGAACGAACATCTGCGGCTCCCGTGCGAGAAGCCGTTGCAGTGCGGGGGTGCGCGATTCGCCGCGAAGGAGTGGTAAAAACTTCCACTCGAGCATTGCAATGGTCGTGTTGTCGGCGTCGTGATCCTTCAGGTAATTAAGAAGCCGCACAATATCGTACTCCGAAACGCGCGCCGTTTCAGGATCATCCACCGCACCGAACTTTGCCAAAGCTTCGATAACGAGTTCGACTTCCACCCCGTCCGCGAGACGCTCCGCATACATGCTCAATACGTCCACAGCCACCGCCGCACGTCCGTGGCGGATCAGTTGCCTTGCGGAGTCGTTCACCTGAGGGAAGTCTGCTCCGCGCCCGTAAGGCGTGAACTCGGACCAGTAAGCATTTTCCACATCAGAGCCGTACTCAGGCAGCAGTTGCCAAACGGCTTGCAGGTCGGAGACAGTCTGAAGAAGCCGTGCTTGAAGAAGAGGCCGGCCGCCGAAGCGCTCAACCCACGACTGCGCCGCGTCCAGAGCGCCCTGCAACCGCGCCCTCGCGAAACCCTCAGCGAACTGAACGACACGAGGCTCGGGGCTATCTAGTAGTGCAAGGGCGTCGTAATCATGGCTGTCGTCGACGGAGGCGAGTGCGTACCCTACAGCCCAGGGCAATTCAACGGTCGCCGCGAGTTCCACGACGCTGTCCATGCCCTCGTCAACCAAGATTTGCCGAACAGCTTCACGCCTTGCAGTCTCCACGGCGGCGTCATGGGCCTTCAGGTCGTCAGCCGGCGAAACTCCGATGTCGGGATGCCAATCATCGAATAGCCAGCGGTGAGTCTCCTTGGGCCTCGCGGGCCTGATGCGGTCAGCCGCGTCGGCCAGCGGCGCAAGCCACTCCTCAGAGAGCGCCCAGCCCGCGCCGGAGTACTGTCGATGCCTTCGGACGTAGCTGTTTATCGCATCCCAGAGGGCGATTCTCGCTTCGGGTGTCAAGTCCGTCGGCGCCAAAGAACTCAGATTCGCTATCACCCGACGCCGATATTGTGTGGCCAGTTGGCCCAACTTGGGAATCACCGACGCCCACCGATCAGGCTCCGCTTCAGCCATACGGAGAATTCTTCCGGAAGCCGCGTCCACCATCTCATTGAACTCAGGCTCCGGAACGACTGTCTGGTCCGATTTTACCCACTCTCGGAATCGCGGGCGATGGCTCTGTAGCGCGAAAGCCGACTGTTCAGGCAACATGCTCAGGAGCACTTCCCACACCACGTCCTTGTGCCTCCGCGTCAGCGCATCCAAGATCTGTATGCGAGTCGACAAGGGCGCGGACGTCTGAGGCGCCCAGGGCCTGAAGATGGCTTGAAGACTCGCCACCGGGCGATTGCTGAGTCGGCCACCCGGATCAATCTCCGCGAGGGAGGCCAATACCTCGGCTGCATAGCCCACGTGCTGGTCCGACCACGCGACACCTTCCAACGCCCAGAGGAATCCCGTGTGCGGGCTGCTCACGTTCCAATGGTGGTCGGTGTCTTGGAACAGGTTTCTTGCGACGGGACGCGAACCGCTTGCAGCATGAGAGAGCGCCCGAAGAAACGCATCCGGCGCCGCCTCAGCGAGGAGAGGAACTACATCCTCAATCGATGTCCACAGGTGTGGAGAATCATCCTTGATTGCCCGGTTGAAGAGGCTCCAGACAACTCTCTCGGCCCATTGCCGTGCAGTCCGACCACTTGAGAGTCGAACTTCGTCTCCGCGTGCACCCAAGACGGCCAGTGAACGACTCAGGCCCTTCCGCAGGTCAGAAGAATGAACACGAGCCTTGCCATGGACTGCGGCAAGCCAGCGCTCCTCTGCAGGCAACTCGAGACGCGGGTCAACGGCAGCGAGAACCGTCTGTACAGCACGTTCGAGTGCTTCCAAGTCACTCTCGGTGATAATTTGTCGAATGGCTCGCCAGGAGTCCTCTGGGGCGGAAACCGCCCACGTAGCGCCCACCCTCGTGAACAAAGGATCTGCTTGTTGGATCGCCTTCTGGAGCCGATCAACGAGGTCACCTATCTCGCTTCCGCTGAGGGCCTCCAGAACCTCGACGTCACCGCTTCGAGTTTGGCTCCAGGCCCCGGCGAGCCAAGCACGGCGGACCATTCGCTCGGAGAGATCTGTGAACCATGCCTCGGGGTCTCGCTGACCAAAGCGGGTTGCGACGCGGCGTAGCGCGACCAGGCTCTTGTTGCCAGCGCGGACGTATCGGTCGAGGTCCGTCTCAGGCACGTTGGCTTTGCGAAGCGCGGCCTGAAGAGCCAAATGGTCCAAAGGAGGCAGGTCGATGTCCACGTCGCCATCGGGCTCGGTGATGATAAAGACCACATGATGGTTCTCGACGAGGTGCGCGTCGCGCTGGAGTTGCTCCTCGTAAGGTAGAAGGATCAAGAGGCTCGATGTGTGGTCAAGCCGCCGGAGCGTAACGCCATCGTGGACCAATAGAGACCTCGACAGCATAGGCTCAGCCTGATCCGGCCCCGCCGCCAGCATCGAGCATGCGGCGAATGCCAGACCGTCATCCACGCTGGCCGCTCGAATGAAGGTACGGCCGACGTCTTCGGCCATGCGACGAACGAGAGCTGCCGCGTGGTCTTCCCGCCCCGCCAGCACGACATGCGGCGTCAACGTAGGCTCGAATCCTCTCGAGAACCGACCCCACCAGTCTTCAATGGAGGTCGCGCCGAAAGGCTCCATGCCCAACAGCTCGGAGAGCCAGACCTGGACCGCAGGCGATACCTCCAGCGCTTGCTCGATGTCGTCGGCGTCGAGCACCCGCACATCACGCCACTGACCCTCATCGCGGCGCCTCTGCTCCCAGTCCTTCTTCTTGTCCCAGCGCCGGGGCGTGACAAATACGAATGTCGTGGTGGCCTTGTCGACTCCCAGCGGATTGTCCGTCCGGGTGCGGTAGTCGCTCTGCGCCTTCTTCTCCGGATCCCCTCCAACGCCCATCTCCCACACGCTGAGGCCTTCGGGCACGAAGGGCGTCGAGCGAGTGGCGTCTACTACTCCGTCGTAACCGGGAAGACCAACGCCGTCGCCGCCGCGCATCTCGACGCGCTGAACCTGGTCGTTCTCGGCACGCACGAGGCGGCGCACCAGTACCGGGAGGTCGGCTTGAGCGGACCGCGTATCCGCCCAGCGCTCAAGATCACTGGCGTCGGCCAGGTGAGGCAGCCCGCCACTCGCCGCCATGAGCCGCGCCTCCTCTCGTCAACACGGGCAAGCCTAATGCCGCTGCACACGTAGCGGTGTAGTCGCGGTGGCGGTTTGCAGCGGCGATCATCTGCTCGGCCGGCTCGGTCCAAGGCGGCGGTGTGTCGGTCGACGAGCGCGGTCCGGGCTCGGCCGTCAGGACGGGTCGTTGCGGTCGGCCTACCAGGGCAGGGGACGAGTTCCGGGTCGTCGTCGAGCGGGGCCGGGCAGGGCGGGCTGGATACCCGTGGGCGAACAGAGGCGCGACGGCAGGGGGGTTCAGAAGCCGGGTGACCTCGTCGGCGGCGTCGCGGATGGCTCCGAGCTGGTCGATGCGGTCCTGCTGGGCACCGACTGCGGCCGCCTAGCCGTAGTGGTACTGGGTGTGGGACTGGGCGGCGAGGCGGCCGGCGAGCAGCTCCGACAGCGGGGCGTGGGCAGCAGTCTCATCGGGTAGCCACACCGGCCCATCAACGGCGGCGGCCGGATCGCGCACGAGCCCGCACGCGGGACAACGATGCTGTTCGCGTCGGCGATGTCCCGGCCGGTCTACCCGCCCCCACTCGGTTGTCGCGGCGGGCGGCGGCGAGCTGCTTGCTGGCGGCGACGAGGAACGTGACGGCGCGGGCCTCGGCGGCAGGTAGTGCGGACACCGGCCCTGCCAGGCCCGGTCCGCGGCGTAGGCGAGGTAACGGCCGAACTTCTCGCGCAGCACGCCTGGCTCACGCTGGTGGCGGTGCCGGTGATGTCGTCGTGGTCGACGCTGACCAGCAGCGCGGGGTCCGGGGTCAACCAGCAGGTGCGGGTGCCCCAGCCGGGCGAGGTGGTTTTTCATTTTTGCCAGTCAGCCCGGTCCGACCACCACCACCTGCCAAGTGCTAGGCCGGCGGTCAAGCCATGGTCGCGGACTGCGGGCGGCGGTTCCCGTGACCAGGCGGGCGCCGGTGGTCCGCAGCCGCTGCCCTGTCTGTCAGCCATGGCCGGCGACGGCTTCTTCCAAGAGCGCTGCACCGGTGAGGATTAACCCGCAACCTCGCAGTCCGGGCAACCGGTCAGATCGGCGCCGGACTCGACGTCCAGCACCACCAGGCCCTGTTTACCGCCAACGTCGGGATCGCGGATGACATCGAGGGCGTGCCTGGCCTCCACGCCGAGCAACTCATCGATCCGAGCACACCACGACGCGACAGGACCACACGTACGGTGACGTATGAGGCCTTCTCTCACGCCGAGCGTGCTCGGGATCCTCGTCCGCCGCGGAGCCGACTTCGCGGCGGCCGAGGACGCCGTCCAGGACGCCCTCGTCGAGGCGGTCCGCGTCTGGCCGGCCGACCCGCCGCGGGACCCGAAGGGCTGGCTGGTCGCCGTGGCCTGGCGCCGGTTCCTCGACACGACCCGAGCGGATGCCGCCCGCCGCCGGCGTGAGGACCTCGTCGACGAGGAGCCGCCGCCCGGGCCCACGCCGGCGGTGGACGACACGCTCCAGCTGTACTTCCTGTGCGCCCACCCGTCGCTGACGCCGTCGTCGGCGGTCGCGCTCACGCTGCGCGCCGTCGGCGGGCTGACCACCCGCCAGATCGCCCAGGCCTACCTGGTGCCCGAGGCGACCATGGCGCAGCGCATCAGCCGGGCCAAGCGCACCGTGGCCGGCGTGCGGTTCGACCAGCCCGGCGACGTCGCCACCGTGCTGCGCGTCCTCTACCTGGTCTTCAACGAGGGCTACTCCGGCGACGTCGACCTTGCCGCCGAGGCCATCCGGCTCACCCGGCAACTCGCGGCCACGATCGACCACCCCGAGGTGGCGGGGCTGCTCGCCCTCATGCTGCTCCACCACGCCCGGCGTGATACACGGACCGCACCCGACAGCAGCCTCGTGCCCCTCGCAGAGCAGGACCGCGGCAGGTGGGACACCACGATGATCGCCGAGGGCGTCGAGATCCTGCAGGCGGCCCTCGCCCGCGACCGGCTGGGCGAGTTCCAGGCCCAAGCCGCCATCGCGGCACTGCACGCCGACGCCCCCACCGCCGAGGAGACCGACTGGGTGCAGATCGTCGACTGGTACGACGAGCTTACGCTCCGGGCTGGCGGCCCTCGCGGCGCTGGACGACTCACTGCCACGCCACACAGCGACGGCGACCTGACCACGGCGGCATGAGTGTATGCCGAGGCAGCCCACAAGGCCCCAACCTCGCCGAACGCGACCACCTGACACGCCAAACCGCCCGACTCAACACCCACCAGCGTCGCTGACGGGACGCGCTCGGATCCCCGCCCGCGCCCGTCAGCCGGTACCAGGCGTAGTCGCCCTTGACCACCTGCTGCCGGTCCGGCTGGACCCTCGTCGGTGAGCCGGTCGAGCGTGCCGTAGCGCGTGCCAGGCCGCAGCGCCAGCCGCCCGCTGGATAGCGCGGCGGCATCGCTGATGACGCCGTAGCTATGTATGGGCTTCCGCGCGAGGGCGACACTGGCGGTGCGTTGCCCCCGGGCCACTGCGGTTCGGCACTCGGCCGTTGATCGTCTCGTCACCTCGGTTCATGCGGCCGTAGCCGCGAGAGCGGCTGGCCGGGGCGACCGCCGCCGGATTGGGGAGGCCGCTGGCCGCGCGGGTGCGGTGGTGAACCAACCGCGAAACGCCGACGACCGAGGTGCGACCACGGCGGCGTGTCCGTGCGCTCGCCGGGTCGTGTCCCGCGTGGCGGCTGGCCGCGCTGGGCGGGCCAGGTCCATGGCCCGGCGGGCGGCGCGGGCTGCGTCGCACATGCCGCGCTGGCTGGCGCACTGGAGGTTGCGGCAGTTGCCGCGGTTGTCGGGCTGGTGCGCGCCGATCACATCGAGGGCGAGCCGCCACAGGAGCGGGTCGGTCACATCGTCGGGGATCACAGCGAGCAGGCTGAGGCGTTCACGAGGCATGGCGGAGCCCTTTCGTCGATGGGTCACGCCGTCCGCAGCTGCGAGGCGGACGGACAACGGACACGATCGACGCTCGCCTTTGACAGAAGGTCAAGTCGTCTCGCCTGAGCGGCTATCCCGGGTTGGCGGCGTAGAGGTAGGCGTAGCAGAGAATCCGCTGGTCGTTGGTGTGAGGAGGGAGCGTGGCCGCGGTTCAGGCAGTACCTCGATCGCCGGAGGCAGGGTCCGGTGGCGCTTGCCGCCGAAACGCCGTGCAGGCTGGTACGGCAGGGAGCTTGTCTGGCGACGCCCGACGACGACGCGGTCGCTCCCGTCGTTGGTGGCGCTCGTGGGTGCCACAGCCTGATCTGACTTTGGCCGGTCGTCGGCGTCGCCGAGCCTGGTCGGTCGCGCGACTGCCGATAGGACGTTCGGTGATCAACCAGGCCCGCCCCCGGGACAGGGCCGTAGCCGAGGTCGGCGCCGGTGACGTTTCGTAGTGTTCAAGCGGTGGAAGGCGGCGGTTGCCGGTGGGAGGGTGAGCGGTGGCGCGTACCTGGCTGTCCGTACGGGTCGAGTTGGTCTCCGGTCGCGGCGTCGACCTGTGGCCTCGGCCGGGCAGGGTCTTCGTGGCGAGCCGGTCGCATACCTTCGCCCAGCTCGCTGACGCGATCGACCTGGCGTTCGCCCGTTGGGACCTGGCCCACATGCACATGTTCACGTTGGCTGACCAAACCCAGGTCACGCCGCTTGAGCTGTGGGATGGCGAGGCCCCCGAGGGCAGCGTCGACAGCGACCGGGCCAAGCTGAGTCGTCTGGGTGGCGGCGAGCAGTTCGCGTACGTGTTCGACTTCGGTGACGACTGGACGCACCTGTGCACGGTCGCCGAGTCCCGCATCGACCCGCTGGAGACGCTCGGCGGCATGCCCAGCGAGCCGATGCCGTACTTCGGGTGGGGTGACCTGCCTGATCAGTACGGACGGCGGTGGGACGGTGACGACGGCGAGGCGCCGCCGCCGGAACGGCCGCGGCGACCGCTTACTGAGCTTCCGCCGCTGCTGCCGTGGTGGGGACCCCGCCAGCGCGGACAGTAGCGGTCCAGAAGTCGTCGGACGGCATGCACCGTGGCGGGTTCACCTGTCAGCGCGCGAGTAAGTCGGGCGACGGGCTCTTGATCGACGAGATGCGCGGCGGGAAGAGGTAAAAGCAGCCTGTTCGCCGGCCAGGCTCTGATCGTGTGCCCCGGCCTGGGCGCCCGGCGACAGGTCACCTTTGCTGGACCGGGTGAGGACTGCGCTGCCTGCCCGCGCCGTAGCTCGGGTCGGACGCACGTGGACGGCGGCAGGGCAGGACCACCGATGGCGGAACGGGACCGTTCGAGGTGCGCTGGACAACTGCGGGGACTGCGGCCGTGGGGCGGGAACCCTCGCTTGGAGGCGTGGAGCGGTGCCACACCGCGTGCCGACGTGACGGCGGGTCGAGGCTGACCCGCCGTTGCGGTGCTGGCCCGCTCGACGCGCCAGCGACCGATCTTGACCCGCCCACGGGCGTCCCTTCGCAGGTCGCGGTTCACCGCCCGACCACGGTGCCGCTCCGTCCGGTAGCGCCGCAGCCGTCAGTGCTGAGCAGGCGGGGCCCCAGTCGTGCTCCGGGACGTTGCTGTCCGCGTCGAGGACGGTCGGGTGCCTCGCTTTCTGCGCATCGTCTACGTCGCGGGTACGGTCGGCGCTGGACACGCGGCGGGCCGTCGCAACGGTAGAGGTTGATGTGCTCAGTTCATCGTGACCGGCCGGGATCACCAAGTCCACGATCGAGGCTCCAGGCCCGGCCGAGCAGCGTGGTGGCGGGGCGGCAACCGGCCGACCGGCCGCGAGGGCGGGTGGGCGAGGCGACGCGGGCGACGCCGAGCTGCGGGCGGGCGTGAAGTTGTTGCTGGTCATCTGAGAGTGGGTGGTCTTCGACGATCGCTCTGGTGCGACAGGAAGTCAACGGCCTGCGCCGGTCACCTTCAGGCGGCGTCTGGCGACGCCGTTGTCGTCCTGGCGGCCACGCCTGTTGCCGCCTATCAGGTCCGGCCGGTCCGCTGGGATGTTCGGCCTGGTCGTGGGTCACCAGGAGGAGGCCGTCTCGACCCCGCCGCCGTGGAACGCCGGCAGCCTCCTGGGGGAAGTAGCGAAAGGAAACTCCCTCCTACGGAGGGAGTCTGGAAATGTCACCGCCGGTGACGAGCGACGGTCACCGGCGGTGTGCTGCACTGACAGCCGCCTGCGGCCGTCACGCCTGGTGCGATGGTCGTGAGCGGTGGTGAAGGCGCGGTGAAGTCCCAGGGGAAGACGTCATGGAAGACCCCGAACGAGCTCGCCAGATGGCCGCTCGCCGGCGGTCTCTCCACATCTCACCTGCCCGCCTCCCTTGCGCAGACGGTCGTAGACCAGCCCGACGCCGACCGCCCAGGCCAAGTCGACCCGCATGGGTCCGGGTCCGGCCATGGCCGCCGCGTGGAAACTCTCCCCGCCCTCAAACCGGCTCTTGTCAGCTCCAGCGAACGCCCCGGGCGTCTAACAACGATCTGACACGGCTCCGACAAGGCGCCGCCGGGTCTGACAGACCAGCTCAGCCGCCATACGCCCGTCCAGCAGCTGGGAGACGCGGCCACCGGCTTTCAGGCGTCTCCGTCCCCGCACCGCGGTGTTCGGCAGTAGCGTCAGGGTCCAGCCGTGATGATCTGACATTCGGCACCGCCCGTCGAGCCGGTGAGGCCGGCGTGCGAGGCGGCGGGCCTTCTACCAGGGCTGTCAGGTCAGCCCCTCCGCTGTCAGAGGTCTGTCAGATCCGGGGGGCGTTCGCCAGAGCTGACAGAATCCGGTTTGAGGGTGTCAGCGCACCACGCCCCACCGAGGCGACCACAGACCCCGGTGCCGCGGCCACCGGCGATCAACGTACCGAGCCCCTGCCACGCTCCCATCTGTAAACCGTCGTTTGTGTGCTCTGGCGAACGCCTGCGGAACTCACAACCACTCACAGTGCTTCGCGGTGCCGGGCGGGCCAGCGGCCAGGCGGATCCTTGATCGGCGTTCTGAGCAGGGCTGTGAGAACGAGCGGCCCCCCGCGCCGGGGTGCCCAACGAGGGGTATCCGGCGACGTACACGCCGTCGCTCACAGCGACCCACAGCGACTCACACACGCTCACGCGGTCGGCGTGGGTGGGCGACGACGAGACTGGCACGCGTCGATGTGGCGGCGGCGCCGGGGGGCCTACATCACAACTCGATCATGGCGGCTCTGCCCCGCTCGCCGGGGAATGGTGTCGGCGTCTTGCCCCGCGCCGAACGCCGTTCCGCGGCCGGAGGCAGGACACGCCCGCCCCGAGACGCAACCGGACGCGTGCGTCACGGCATCTCGCGATGTCAATCAGGCATATCGATGGGCGCGGCGTGATCGCACGGCGGACGCCGGCAAAGGCCAAAGGTGGCCGCAAGGGCCGGCGGGTCACCCGCCGCGTGTCCGGACATGTACGTGACCGCGCGACCATCCAACTGCCATCGTCGATTGGCATGGACGTGCGCGGACATGGCGCCAAAGCGGTACGCCGCCTGTGTCCGCAGCGCGGCTCGCCAGCGGCCACGGCGTTGGTCAACGCGCACAGAGCGGCGCCGAGGCCTGACCATGTCATCGAAGTAGGTCGTTGACAAATGTCCGGCCAGGGTCGCTGAACAGGGATTGGACACGCTCGCGGACACGGGTCACGCGTGCACGACGACGTGTGGTGGCCACATGCCCGCCTTCGCGCCGACGGCGGCCATACCCGAGCGGCACCGACCACGGCCACGCGGACAGGCGTGCCAACGACCGGTGGCCATGGCGTCCCTCTGCGCCGCCGACGTGTCCGAGGGGCACCGTGCCCATCCACCGACATGAGTGCCAGGCGGGCCGTCACGTCATAGGCCGAGTGACATGTCCGGGCCGCGATGACATCTCCGTGACCACGGCGTCGGACGGCGCGGACCGTACTCCACCCTCCTTGTCATCGGCGGAATCCACTGTCACGGCGACCGGTGCCGGCGGCAGCGGTCTGGCGCCAGGCGCGGGCGCGTACCCCAGCGACGCGGCCCAACAGGCAGCTCTGTGAGCGGCTGTGAGTCGCTGTGAGTGGGGCAGGCGTTCGCCAGCGCACACAAACGCGGGTTTAAGGGTGTCAGCGCACGGCCTGCGCGACGCGGGAGCCGACGACCAGATCAGCGATCACCCGCCGCATCACCACGCCCCTCGTCGACACCCACCACGTCGACCCGACCCGACCGATCCGGTCGCTGGCGGTCTGTCGGCAGCGTCAGCGTACGGCGCGCCGCCGATGCCCCGGCCGACCTCCGCTGCGGCGTCGGTACCAGGTCGGCCTGCCGCCTCACCGTCTCCGCCCACACCCAGCCGGGCGACACCCTCACGTCTCTATCACCGGAAGGACCACTGCGATGACCACCCCTGAACACCACTCCGACCTCGTACCTTCTGCCCGCCCGTCCGAGAACGGCTCAGATGCGTGGACCGCCGAGCGGATCCGCGCCCTGGGCGCGGTCACCGACCTGGCCACTGCGGCCCGGATCTTCGGGCTGTCCCGTTCCGTCGCCTACGACCTGGCCAAGCGTGGCCAGTTCCCGGTCGCGGTGCTGCGTTTCGGCAGCCGTTACCGGGTGCCGGTCGCGGCCATCCTCCACGCTCTGCACCTGCCGACCGCCGACGAACCCGAGCCGCCGAGCCCGCCGCTGGACGGCGACTTGATCCCGGGCGGAAGGCACGCGTGGATCACCCCGCACCGAATCCGCAGCCCCCGGCTGCCGCACACCCCGACTGAAGGGAACACCTGATCATGGCGGAAGGATCCGTCTTCAAACGCTGCTCCTGCCGCGACGGCAACGGCCGCAAGCTCGGCAACCGCTGTCCGCAGCTGCGGCGGGCGGGTGGGGCGTGGAGTCCCACCCACGGCCGGTGGGCCTACCAACTCGAACTGCCCACCCACCCCGGCCAGCCGCGCCGGCAGCTGCGTCGCAGCACCTTCGGCTCCCGCGACGCCGCCGTCACCGACCGCGACCACGCCAAAACGTTGCTCGCCCTCGCCGGCGGCGATGCGGCTGTCGCGGCCGAGATCGCCGACCTGCTCCTCGCCGTCGCCTCGGGCGCCCCGCTGCCGGACTGTGACACCATCGCCCGGCGGGTCCGGGCCGGGTTGCCCGCCACCGCCGCGACGACCGTCGGCGAGTACCTGACCTCGTGGCTGGCGTCCCGGCGCGGCATCGAACCCGCCACCGTCCTCGCCTACGGGTCACACATCCGTACCCACCTGGTGCCGCACCTCGGCGACATCCCGCTGGTCAAGTTACGGGTCGAGCACATCGAGGCGATGTTCACCGCCATCGCCGATCGGAACACCGCCATCGAGATCGCCCGGCAAAGCGACAAGCCGTGGATCCGCGCCAGCGTGCGCGGCATGCGCCCCACAAGGCCGTCCACCATGCACCGCATCCGCGCCACCCTGCGCAAGGCACTCAACGACGCCATCCGCAGAAGCAACAACCGGCTCATCGACTTCAACCCCGCAGCCCACGTCGAACTGCCCTCCAGTGCCCGCCCCAAGGCACGGGTGTGGACCGCCAAGGCCGTACAGAAGTGGCACGACACCGGCGAGCGGCCCAGCCCGGTCATGGTGTGGACCCCGCAGCAGGCCGGGGAGTTCCTCGACTACGCCGAGGACCACGACATCGCCCTCTACCCGCTGTTCGTGCTCATCCTCCACCGCGGCCTACGCCGCGGCGAGGCCATCGGACTCACCGACACCGCCGTCGACCTCGACAACGCCCTGGTCAGCGTCACCCAGCAGCTGACCACCCACGGCTACACGCCCGTGGTCAAGAAGGTCAAGTCCGAGTCCGGTAACCGGGTGCTGGCCATCGACAGCTTCACCCACACGGCGCTGCGCGCCCACCACGCCCGCCGCGCCGGATGGAAACTGGCCTGCGGCCAGGCGTGGCCCGACACCGGATTCTTCTTCGTCCAACCCGACGGGCAGCCCTGGCACCCCCAGGCCGTTACCGACCGGTTCGAAGCCCTCGTCCGCGACGCCGGACTGCCCCCGATCCGGCTGCACGACCTCCGGCACTGCGCCGCCACCTACCTCAAGGCGGCCGGCGCCGACCTCAAGGACATCCAGGAACTGCTCGGCCACTCATCCCTCGCGATGACCGACACCTACACCTCCGTCATCGCCGAACTCGACGTCGAACGCGCCAAAGCCGAAGCCGCCGCCAAACTCGTCCCCCGCCGGCGCCGACGAGCCGCGTAACGCACGCACCGTCGGTGGTACACGACGCCGGATGCGGTCGGCACGCCAGAATGTCCGACCGCATCCGGCCCACCACCACAGGCACCCCAGACACCCGCAACTCCGCCGGCCGAGACGCCCTCGTCGCCCCTCGCCCTACGCGCCCAACACCGACGCCACAGCTGGCCTGGCGCAGGTAGACGGGAACCCACGGCTCTCGCGACGGAATGCGGCGACATGCGTCGCCCCGCGGCACCGGGACGCACCCCCGACCGGCGACGTCGCGCGACGTCGCCTGGCGTCATTCCAGAGCTGGGTGCTCGGTGGGTGCTCGCACGCTAAGCCGAAAAATCCGACAAATGCCCCGACTGAGGGAGGCGGAAAATAGTGACGATGGACTATTTTCCCAGTTCAAAGGTGGGCCGCCTGGGACTCGAACCCAGAACCTAAGGATTAAAAGTCCTCAGCTCTGCCATTGAGCTAACGGCCCGCTGCGTCACCAGGTTACCCGATCACGGGCACCTGGCTTGATATCCGCCTGGGTGGGCATGAGCGGGGGTTCTGGTCTGTGTCGCTGCGAGGCAGGCTACTGCTCGTTCAGGGTGGTGCGCTACTGGTCGGGACGGGATGGCCCCGAGAGGCCACCACGTTCGTTCTACGCCGGCCCTGGTCGGGGTCTCGGCCGCCGTAGTAGGAGGCCGGAACTGGCGTCAGCTGTCCTGGTGCGGCGTCATATGAGGCCGTTGCGGAGCGCGTATGCCACGGCGTGGCAGCGGTTGCGTAGGTGGAATCGGTTGGTGACGTCGTACAGGATGTTCTTGATCGTGCGTGGGGAGTAGCGGAGTTTCGCCGCGATCTCGGCGGTGTCGTAGCCGTCGGCGACCAGGCGCAGCACTGCCGCCTCCCGGCCTGCCAGGCGCAGGATGGCCATCCCACGTGGCCCGAGGGTGTCCCGTTGCAGCGCCCCGACCTGCTGCAGGAGCCGGCCGAGCAGGTCGGCGGGGATGCTGCCCTCGCCGGCTGCGGCGGCGCGGATCGCGGTGACGAGGCGTTCTGGGCTGGCCTCGGCTCGGCGGACGAGCCCGAGGACTCCGTGTTCCACCGCGGCGGCCAAGCCGGCGTCGTCGATGTGGGTTACCACCAGCACCAGGCCGGGAGCTTTCCGGATGCGCAGCGCGCGTAGGGCCCGCAGGGTCGGCTCGTCGACGCTGTCGGCGATGACGAGTGTGGCCTGGGCCTGGTCGGCTTCGGTGTCGTCGAGCAGCAGCACCTCCGGACGGGGTCGTAGCTGGCCGATCACGCCCATGCGGGAGATGACGTCGGCGGAGATGAGGGTGACGGGTACTCGGCGCCTGGGCTGGTGTGGCCTGGCTTCCGGCTGCGGCTGTTCGGGGAGGACGGTTTCGCCTTCGGGCCGCTGCCGGCGCGTGTTGTCCGCGGGCGGGCGCTGGGCCAGGCTGGCGGTGGTCGCTTGGGGCTTACCGACCAGTGCTGGGTCCGGGGCATTCTTCGGTGACATGGCGTCGGAGGGCAGGTTGTCGATGTCGCTGGTGATGACCGGGTCGGCGTCACCGGACTGTAGAGATGGGCTTGGGTGACCTGCGGTGCCGGTGGCGACTGTCAACGGGAGTAGACCCTCAGCCTCGCCGTCGGCGAGTCGTCGCAGCTCGGCGCGTTTTTCCGGTCGAAGGAGATCCTGCAGGGCTGTCATCGCGGTTGGTCAATCCTGGCGTGGTGTCTTCGGCTGGGCGCCGGCCAGAGGTGTGCGGGAGAAGGTTTCCGCCAGGTGGAGGTGGTTGTCTGGTATGCCGGCGGCGGGCAGGCGTAGCCGGGCGTGGGTGATCAGGTCGGGTGGTCCGGCGACGTAGAGATGCTGGCCGGGCTGGTAGTGGTCGAGGGCGAGTGTCAGCAGGTCGCCTTGGGCGGCGGGCTCGACGAAGGGTTCGTCGGAGAGCGCGGGTACGACGGTCAGCCAGTCGTGGTGGGTGGTTTGCAGCTTGTCGAGGGTGATGCTGTCGTAGAGGTCGGGCATGGTGCGCGCCCCGACCACCAGGGTGACCCGACGCCGCGCCCGGGTGGCGGCGAGGTGTTCGACGATGGCGCGCAGGGGCGCCAGGCCGGTGCCGCCCGCGGCGAGGAGCAGATCGCCGTCGCGGTTGGGGTCGAGAGTGAGGCCCATGTCGTAGGGCGCGCCCATCCACACCCGCTCGCCGGTGGCGGCGTGGTGGGCCAGCAGCGGTGAGACCGGTCCGCCGGTGATGGCGCGGACGTGCAGCTCGATGGTGCCGTCGGGGCGGGGCGCGTTCGCTGGGGAGTACCACCGCCACACGCCGGGCTGGCGGGGTGTGGTGACCGGGATGGCCTGACCGGCCTCGTGGCGCAGTCGGTGGTGGGGCGGCAGGGTGAGGATCGTGATCGTGTCGGCGGCTTGGTCACGGCCGATGATCTCGGCGGGTGTCCAGGCCGGGCCGGTGGCGATCCGGGTGGTCGCCCGGTGGGTCAGGCTCAGGGCGTGGTGGCTGCGGCGCTGCCAGAGGCTTGCCGCCTCGGGTGTCCAGGTGGCGGCGGCGTGGCGGGCGACGGTGGCGATCAGGGCGTCGACGATCAGTGGGTGGTGGTGGGGCTGGATGCGCAGGTGCTGGTAGGTGGGGGTGAGGGCCGCGAGCAGCGCGGTGCGGCCGGCGTGGTGGTCGTCGCCGGCGGTGAGGTGGCCGAGGGCGGCGAGGAACAGGGGTGCGTCACGTTCCGGCAGGCGCGGGTGAAGCCGGTCGGCGAGGATGGACCAGAAGTGGTCGGCGGCACGGTGGATGCACGGGACGACCGCCTCCCAGCAGGGGCCGAGTGCGTTCAGATTCGGCGGCGTCACGACGCCGTCCCGCTGTTGACCGGGAACGGGTGGGTGTTGGCCAGGCGTGCGAGGAAGTCACTGCGGGCGTGGCGGGACCGTGCGTCGGCCGGGCTTGCCGCGAGTCGCGCCAGACCCGTCAGCGCGGCGCGCCGCAGCGGTTCCGGGACCCGGCTCAGGCCACGAGTGACGGCCTCGTTCACCCCGTCGGTTGTGGGCAGCCGATTGTTGGAGGGCTGCAGGTGGGCCCAGGTGGGGCATCCGGCCATGGTGACCGGGTCGAGGTAGCCGCAACCGACGACGAGGCTGCGGACGACCTCATCGGCGGTGTCGTGGGCGGCGGGTACGGGGGCGGGGCGCGGTACGTGTCGTGGGGCCGCCCACAGGGCCAGCGCCCGCTCGGCGACCGTGGTCACGGCGTCACTCCAGTCCGCGGTTGTTGCTGAGTGCAGACGGCGGGGTGGTTGAGGCTGGGCGGCGTGCTGATCGCGGCAGCCACCATGTCGGCCAGGGGGTCGTCGGGCGGCAGGTACCGGCCGATGCCGGTGCTGGCGGTGAGCAGGCAGCGGGTGGCCAGGTGGTGGTGCCCGCAGTCGCGGTAGAGGCCGCCGAGGTTGACCAGGGTGTGCAGGCTGAGCCGGGCGTGGTGGCCGTACCGCTGGCGGGCGGCGGCGTGAACATCGGCGAGGTCCCGCAACCCCGCCGCGCAGTCGCCGAGACTGTGCCGGAGTTGGGCGAGGGCCGACCGGGCGCGCAACGTCTGCGCGTGGTCGGCGCCGAGGGCCTTGGTCGCGCCGGCGATGAGGTCCTGGTACACGGTGACAGCGAGATGCGGTTGGCCGGTCTGCGCGGCCAACGGGGCCAGCAGCGCGGCGGCCCGCACCCTGTCCGGGTCGTCGGCGGGCAGATGGCAACAGCGCTGGTGGGCGTACTGCGCCCAGGCGTAGGCGTCGGTGAGCGCACCGTCGGCGCGCAGGGCGGCGCTGCGGCGTAGCGCGTCGGCGACAGCCCGACGACGATCAGCCGTAGCGCTCTCTGCCGATTGGCGGTGTGGTGGGGTTGCCGTCGGTGGCGGTGTGCCTCGGTCTTGCAGGGTGTGCATAGTTCGGTTCCTCTGGTTGTGGATGAGGTGCGGCCGGCGGCGGAGGAGTGGAGGGGTGCCCGCCGCCGGCCGCTGGCCGGCGAGTTGTTCCTGCCCGGGTTGGGGACCGGTGGCAGGAAGCCGGCCCGGCAGTCATTCGGGTTGACTGCCGCCGCCCCGACTCCCGGCTGGCGGGGTGCGAGCCGCTGCCAGGGGTGGGGTGCCTGAAGTGCGTCCTGGACGCTGCCCGCGGCGCCAGTGATCAGCGGTATGCGGCGGTGGCGAGGTCGCCGACGGCGGCGTCCACGGCGGCGGTGATGTGGCGTACCGGCTGGTGGTGCCGGTCGGCGACGGTCTTCAGCCGCGCGGTCACGGTGGCGGTGTCCGTGTCGAGGTAGAGGTAGACGGCGAGGCCGAGCGTCGCGACGAGCCCGGCGAGGGCAGCGGTGTGGTCGGTAGGTGGTTCGTGGCCGGTGGCGAGGGCACGCAGCCGGGCGCGGGGGACGACCGGCCACCGGGTGTGGGTGGGCAGGTAGATGTCCGTGGTGAGGAGTCCGTGGAGGCGCCGCCGGGTGGCATGCCGCAGGATGCCGGCGGAGACCAGCCCGGCGCGGGTGCGCTCGTACAGGTCTGTGGTGAAGCCCCGCAGCCACACCCGCAGCGGTGCGCCGGCGGCGTGGCGGAGTGAGGTGAGCGCGGCGTCGGCGATCAGGTCGCCGACGGGCCGGTCGACGTGGAGGCGGAGCCGCTGCTCGGGTGCGGGCACCGCGGAGTCGGCCGGGTCGAGGGCGACCCGCCCGGCGAGATGCAGGTCGATCAGGACAGCGCCGGCCAAGCCGAAGGCCAACGCCTGCGGGTGCAGGTGGGGGCGGCCGGTGTCGTCGTCATGGCCGATGAGGAACAACTCGTCCCGCAACGGCAAGAGAGGAACCCTGCTGCCCATCAGTACCCCGCCACCTGCCCCGCTGTGGCGGTGAGCTGCCGCAGCCGGTGGTGAGCGCCGCCGTACGCCTCGCCGGGTGCGGGCAGCAGGGTCTTGTCGACCGCGGCGAGGACCGTGTAGTTCGGGTCGCACACGTTGCCGATCGGCGCCCGCCCGGCCTGCGAAATGAGCTGGTAGGCGTCGAGCGCGTCAAGGCCGGTCAGAGAACTCGTCCAGCCGACCAGGTCGTGGTGCGCGATGCGGTAGGCATCCTCCAGCGGGCGGACGCAGCCGACCGCCATGACCGAGGTGTCGGTTTCCAGCCGCGGCCACACCGTCGGCACGCCTTTGATCAACTCCACGGCGAGTGTCGTGGTGGTGGCGATCTCGACGCCGACGCCGCAGACCTCGCCCTGGCCCTGGCGGGCGTGGCCGTCGCCGAGGGCGAGCATCGCCCCGTGCATCTTCACGCCGAGGTAGAGGGTGGTGCCGGGGCGCAGTTCCGGGGTGTCGAGGTTGCCGCCGTGGGTGTCCGGGACGATGGTGGAGCGGGCCTCGAACCCGCCCGGGGCGACCCCGATCGTGCCGATCATCGGCTCGAGAGGCAGGTCAACCTCGTGGCTGCTGGCGGTGGCGTGGAACCGGACCGTGCCCGCCCGCCGGTCGACGTCGTATATCCACACCCGTTCTTCGAGGGGCGGCTGGAGGGTGGCGGTGTGGGCGGTGGAGGTGAGGGCCCCAAAGTGCGGAAACGTCGTGGAGACGCCCCAGTCGCGGGCGGGGGTGATGGCGGCGATGTGGATGGCGAGGGTGTCGCCGGGCTCGGCGTCCTCGACGAAGAACGGCCCCGACACCGGGTTCAGGTACGGCATCCGACACACCTGCGACGGCAGATCGGCGGGGCCGCGGACGAGGCCGCCGAAGCAGTCCTCGGTGAACACCTCGAGGATGTCGCCGGAGCACACGTGCGCCACGGGCAGGCGGGCCCCGAAGGTGTAGGCGAGCTCATCGCGGGCCGGACGGTAGGTGATCTTGCCCATGGTCGTCACACCCGCTCCACGTCACGCCGCGCCGGCTGGGTTGGTGCGAGGCCGGACAGTGCGGGGCGGCGGCCGGTGGCGTAGAGGCCGGCGAGGACCAGCACGCCCAGGCCGAGCCACGCGAGGCCGAGGCGCTGGGCGGCGATCTGGGCGTTGACCACCACGTAGGCGAGGATCACGAACCCGATCGCGGGCATGACCAGGTGCGCCCACCAGTTGCGGCTGCGGCCGCGGATGAGGTGGTGCACGACCACGGAGACGTGCAGGACGAGGAACGCGACCATCGCCCCGAAGTTGATCAGCGACGACAGCAACGTGATCCCATCCGTACGGGTGGCCATGAGCAGGCCCAGGGTGAGAGATACGACTCCGGTGAGTAGGGTGGCGTTGACCGGCACGTTCCGCCGCAACGACACCCTTGCCAGGAAGGCCGGTAGTTGCCGGTCGCGGGCCATCGCGTACAGCAGGCGGCTGGTGGCGACCTGGGCGACCATCGAGTTCGGTAGCCCCCACGCGATCGCGGTCGCGACCGCGCACACCGTCGCCAACCAGCCCCCGCCGGCCACGGCGGCGGCGTCGTAGAAGGCGGTACCGTCCGGATCCCCGCCCGTGAGTAGCGCGTCCGGGTCGGGGACGAGCATGGCGGCCAGCCAGGTCTGGGCGATGAACAGCACCCCGGCCACGACCAGGACGGCGGTCATCGCCCGGCCGACCTGCCGCGACCCGCCCTTGGTCTCTTCGGCGAGCATGCTGATGCCGTCGAAGCCGAGGAACGACAGCACCGCGATCGACACCGCCCCCGCGACCAGGGACCAGGTGAAGGTGTCGGAGTTGTAGAAGGCGTCCCAGCTCAGGTGGCCCTTGCCCGCCGCGAGCGCCCCGGCCGCGACGACCAGGAACACCGCCAGAACGAGCAGTTCGCCGACGAGCATGATGCGGGTGACCAGGGCGGTCATCCGGATCCCGACCGAGTTCACCACCGTGTTGACGGCGACGAAGCCGAGCAGCCACAGCCACACCGGCACCGACGGGACGGTGGCGTGCATCGCGACCGACGCCACCAGGTACAGCAGCCCCGGAACGAGGACGTAGTCCAGGAGGATCACCCAGCCGGCCAGGAACCCGACCGGCGGGCTGATGCCACGGCCCGCGTAGTTGTAGACGCTGCCCGACATCGGAAACGCCCGCACCATCTGCGCGTACGACGACGCGGTGAACACCAACGCCACCACACCGACCGCATAGGCGAGAGCAACCATGCCACCCGAGCCGACGTACACACTGCCGAAGATCGCCATCGGCGCGATCGGCACCATGTAGACGAGGCCGTAGGACAGCAGGTCGCGGAATCGGAGCTGACGGGCCAACTCCTGTCGATAGCCGTACTGCGCTAGCTCTTCTTGTAGTTGCATCGCGTCCTCTCCGAGAATCCGCGTTATTCGACGGAGCTTCAGTTGATGGCTGGTTGTCGACCAGCGCGTGAGGACTGGCCTTTCCAAGAGAGTCGCCCGGCGGAGACGGATTGGTCGATACCGGTGAAGCGGACAGAGGCATGTGTCCGCATCGAGGCCATGATTGTTCCGGCGTAGCCTCGCCACCGGCCGGAAGGACGGCGGCGGGAGTCGAAGTAGCGTGCGCGTAGAGTCAGCCATGCCCGAGGAGTGCCGGGCCTGGGTTGTCGACCTGAAGACCTGAGCGCTCTGCGGCTGGCAGCCTAGAGGCCAAGACAGACTGTGATGGCTCACCGCGTCGGCGGTGGATCGCGCAAGGTGTGAGGAGGGGGCCGTGACGGTGGCGGCAGGCACTACCGCCAGCATTTCGGCGACGGATGCTGTCCGCGCGTCTGTCAGCTACGACCAGCTTCGTATTCACGAAGGGTCGCGTTATTGGCTGGAGACTCGCCCCGACGCTGGCGGGATCGCCACACTTGCAAAATGGCGGCGCGGCGAGGGGGCGCGCGACGCAACTCCCGAGACGTTCAGTGTTACCAGCGAAGTTCATGCGTACGGCGGCGGGTCCTTCGCTGTCATCGATGGAACAGTTTGGTGCGCAGGTGAAGGTGGCCTTTACCGGATTCGCGGCAATGGCGACGAACCGGATTTGATCCACCGCGCGTCTATCGGCGATTTGGTCGCGGGTGACGGCGAGTTGCTGGCTGTCCGGGAGTCTGAGCAGGGTGACGAACTGGTCGCGGTGACCATCGCTGATCCCGGGCGGCTTCGGACTCTCGCCCGGTCGCCGGGCTTCTTCGGTGCGCCCCGGCCAGGCCCCGGCTCTTTGGCTTGGTCTTCCTGGAGCGAGCACGACATGCCCTGGGACGCGTGCGAGCTCTGGGTGGCGTCCTACTCCCCAGGTGGGCGCATCGAGAATCCCACAAAGGTTGCGGGCGGAAAATCCGAGTCGACGGTAGAGCCTCGGTGGGGACCCGACGGCAGGTTGTACTTCATGTCAGACCGCAGCGGCTGGTGGAACCTCTTCCGTTGGGACCGCCACGAAGTCGAGACGGTGGCAACCGTTACGGGTGAGTGCGCGGCAGAGCCGTGGGAGCTGGGTTACGCGTCGTACGACTTCCTTGACGACGGACGGATCGTCATGGTGGTGCAGGAGGGGCCACGACACCGCCTCGTCGTTATCGACCCTTCTGGCGCACTGCGGCCGGTTGCGCTTCCGTACACGTCGATCAAGCCCTACCTGGCGGCACAGGGGTCCACTGTCGCGATGATCGCCTCGTCGCCGGTCGCGGCGCCGCAGGTCGCGCTCGTGCACCTGGCCGATGACGAACCGCAGCTGGAGGTACTGGCAAGGTCAGAGCACGCCAAACTCTCCGGGACGAAGGTCTCAACGCCGGTGGAGTTGCAGGTCCGCGTCCCGGGCGGCCGTGAGGTGCTCGCGCTGGTGTATCCGCCCACAGGGTCGACGAAAGACTGGCAGGCTCCCGTGATCGTTCGGGCGCATCCAGGTCCTACCGCCTCATGCCTGCTTCGCCTGGACTGGCAGGCGCAGTTCTTCACCAGCCGAGGGTTCGCCGTCGTGGACGTCGACTACCTCGGCAGCACTGGGTACGGGCGCGCGTTCCGCGAGTCGCTGTACGGCCGGTGGGGCCTGGACGACGTCAACGACTGCACATCAGTGGCGGAGCACCTCATAGCAGCGGGACGAGCAACGCCGGGACAGGTCTTCATCCGCGGCGCCAGCGCTGGTGGATACACCGCCCTTCATGCGGTGGCACAAGAGGGTCCGTTCGCCGCCGCCACCGCCGTGTCAGCGATCGTGGATCCTGACCGCTGGGCGACGACCGTGCCCAGATTCCAGCGTGCACACGCCATGCGGCTGCGAGGCGGAGCCGGACCGGTCCGCGCCGCTGCCGTTCGGCGACCTGTGCTGTTCGTTCACGGCACCGACGACGATGTAGCCGTCGCGGAGAACGTGCGGGAACTCGCAGCACAGTTGGAGAGCCGAGGCATGCCACACGAGCTGCTGCTGCTCCCCGGCGTGGGCCACTACGTGGCGACGTCCGCTCGCGCAGGCGAAGCCCTGGAGGCGGAACTGGCTCACTACCGGTCAGTGATGGCGGCTGCCGCGGCGAAGTAGGTGGTCATACCGCCGCCAGTGGTAGTCGATGGCGCACATACTCGCCGAACTCGCGAACCTCCGGTTCGCACCGGTAGGGCTCAAGGTCTACCTGGACATCGACTATCCGCTGCAGGCAGCGTTGAGATGCGGTCATCGCAGCTTGGTCGACAGCCTTGCGAGCCGTGGCACAAGCTTCGTCGATGCGGCCGGCGGTTGCCAGCGATGAGGCGAGCAACGCGGTGTCGATGGCGAGCCGGCGGACGTGGGAGGGGCTCAGCGCGGCGAGAGCATCGCCGACATGGTGTTGTGCCTGCTGCGGTCGGCCGAGATCGTGAAAACAGTGGGCAATCTCGTCAGCCAGGTACGCCGAGGTGAAATACCGGATCCAGTCCGGTTCGTCGTCCGCTCGGCTACGACCGAGCCGCCCCTCTGCGATGTTGAGATGGGCTACGCAGTCGGCTTCCCGCCCGAGACGGGCGTAGGCGCGTGCCACCACGGCGTGTAGCGCGGCCCATACGGCTGGCGTCGCCTGGGCCTCACTTCCTCTCACCGCAGTAAGCGCCATCCGCAGAGCTGGTCCGGGGTGATCGCAGTGCAGCGCCAGGTGGCCGATGTTCACGGCAAGAAGGTAGCTGCCATAGAGGCGATCGTTGGCGGCCTGCGTTAGCCGTAGGGCGCGCAGGTAGCGGCGTTGGGCGAGACCATGAGCGCCAGTGTCGACGGCCTGGTAGCCGCAGAGCTCGAAGAACCCAGCCGCCAGGGTGTAGAGGCGTCTGCCGATTAATTCGGAGGCGGGGGCATTCGCCAGCAAGCGGTTGAGCTCGCCTTCGACGTATCGCTGCACCTGTGCGTGGACTCGGCCGGCGCCATGGGTGTGGTCCAGCTGCCGAAACATCGCTAGGGCAGCCTCAGCTGAGACAAGATCGTCTTCGGAGACCCCCTTCGTCGAACTCGACCGCCCAGACGCCGAGAGGGAGGGACCGCAGTCGGCGTTCAGCCAGTCCAGGGCAGCACGATCGAGAACACCTGGCTGGAACGGAACACGCTTGATCATGTCGGCCTTCTCGATCCTTCCCAGGGAAGGTGCCGACAGCAGGCCGATGATGCCGGTATCGTCGGTCGACGGACCGGACACTGTCGCCTTTCGCCCGTTTTCTCGCTCCCTCTCGAGCAGAGGCAGCAACCGCATCAGGGCGCCGCCGGCCGCCAGCGCCTTGTCGCACGCTTCAACGAACTCCCGGGACGGGAAGCGGTCCGCTGTCTCCACACGGCGCACCAGGTCGGCGCTGAACTGGATCATCGAACCCAACCGCGCCTGTGAGAGGTTGGCCTGTTCCCGCAGGCGGCGCAGCTCGGCACCGAAGAAGTGGCGCTCGGACAACGACGGCTGGAGCTTCCGCGGGGTCTGACCCATGACACCGCCCTCCTCGGGCTGCGTTTCTACCGATCGACATCCGGCAGCTTGGACCTGGTGCACATAGGGTCACCCACCGTTAAGCGCGGCGCAACCAAGAACCGGCATGACACCCAGGTTGACGGCAAGGATCTGGCCCTGAGTGATTCGACATGCGGACAACCGCTTCGTCCGCATGCCCGCCCTTCATTTTGACGACTTGAAGGACGACCATGGTGTGTAGCGCGGCACCCTCTATCGCTCCCGTGACTCACCCCGGCCAATGGCGGTGGTGGGAGGCCTAGCCGGAGGGCTCAACATGTCCCTCGTTGGGAGCCCGAGCCGGGACGGATGGCCCTCGTGGCTTCCGGCCGGGGCTCCCTCCGCCGGAGGCCGCCGCCGTGGCGGCCCTGTAACCGACTTCTCACGCAGACCCGAGTTCTTGCGGCGACCGAGTGGCAGGCGATGAAACCCGGCGTCGTCGGGCAGATCAACGACCGCCACCCGGCCCGTGGCCCGTGCTGCGTCTCGAAGGACTACGGCCATCGCCCAGTCTCCGCTCGTTAGGACCTCTCCGACCGAGGCGACGAGAGCGGCGGGCCGGATGGCGGATCGGCACCAACGGGGTGACCGACAACCAGCTTTGGTTATGCGGCGTTGAGGGTCGACGAGAGCACATCGCGCTCCTTGTTGCTGACTGTGGCTGGGCTGGTGTGACCGGTAGAGTTTGTGGGCAGGCCGGTCGGGTTCGAGTTGATGTCGCTGCTGACGATGACGGTTCGAACTCGTTGCAGGATTATGATGAGTCGGTCGATGCCCTCGACGCCGAGTTCGGTGCCCTCGGAATCGGTGCTGAGGTACGCGTACGGCGCTCGATCTTGGTTATCGTCGTAATCGAGCGCGACCTGCACGTAGGAGTCGAGTTCGCCGCCGGCGGGCACCCGGTCGATCACCGTCGAGTGCAGGAACATGTTGCCCTGTGATCGGGCGTCGATGATCTCTTGCTTCGAATGCCCATCGCACCAGCTGATCCGACGTGGGCAGGGATACCGGGCCTCACCGGCCTCAAATCGCAGGGGCGTGGGTCGCTCAGGCGATGTCACGCCCGGGGCCGGCGCTGCGGGCAGGGGTAGCGCTTGGCCGGCGCTAACCAGGCGTCGCAACTCGTCTGCCAGAGTGCGGGTTTCGGTGGGGGTGAGGCTGACCCCGACGGATCCGGACTTCGACAGGGCCACCGTGCTTATCGAGTCGCGGTAGTGGCGTTCGACCATGACCTCGAGCCACTCTGGTTCGTCGTCGGTCGCGCGTTCGAGACACAGGTCGACCTTGACCATTGCCTCTTCGGACAGGTCTGGGATGTGGACGCGGTCCTCGTAGTGGGCAGCGGTGTCGTGCGTCTTTGCGCACCAGGGCGGACACGCGGTGCTCAGCCAGAAGGGTGATCCGTCGGAGGCGGGTGCCTCCGGGAGCGGTTCCTCGGCGAGTGCGGCCATGGTGACGAGCCTGTCGGCAAGGTCTACGGCCTCGACCAAGGTACAGGTGAACCACACTTCGTCGGCCCAGCGGTCGCGGTGGAACTGAACGGCGGGCTCTGCCTCGGTGAGGCGCTGGACGAGTTTGACATGGAGCCGCGCGGGGTCGTACCTGCGTTCGGCGGGAAGCTTGGGGCCGTGGTCGTGGGCTTCGGCCAGTGACAGACGCAGTTGACAGGCGAGGCTTTCATGGCGCCGGTCGGCGAGCGTGTCGTCGTTGAAGTGGCCGAAGACGCACCACGCGGGCTCGGGGCCGATCATCCAGAAAGGCCGGAAGACTGCTGCCGGGGCGGGCAGGCCGATCGAGCCCGCAGCCGGGGCCAGGTTCGGGGGTGTCACTGCGGCGGGCGCTTCAGGCGCCGAAGTGGTCAGCCCGATTGGGCCACGGCGGACCGGGGAAGGTGCTTGTAGTGAATGGGCTTCGCGAACCTTCGTGTTCGCCTTTCGCCAGCCAATGCGCTTCGACATTCCGCTTCCTCTCGGATCAGAGCACAACAGCGCACGAGGCACGCCACCTCCGACTGTTGAGCGCGAGACGCGGTCAACTCTCCGCCCTACGGCAAGGCACTTGTCGGAAAAAAAGTGTGTTTAGGTGTATGCCGGCCGAAGGGGGTAACAGCTTCGCCGACATGATCGACGACGAGGCGACTATCAAGCAGCCCGGGCCCAGGCGGCCCACCAACAGCTCATGAGTCCGCAGATGCGAAAGTGCATGTAGCGGCACCCGAACCTACTGCGGCACTGTTGAGAGATCGCTGCTACGTCCAGAGGCTGGTCACGCTCATCGCCGCCTGCTCAAGGATCCGCTGCGATGCCCGTCCCACGCGTACGCGCATCGTCCGTGCGTCACCCAGCCTCGTTGGTTACGACAGCAGCCTGTTCCATGAGGTTGACCAGCGCGTCTGCCCCTCGGGCGCCAAGAACAGTGAATCCATCCGCCGCGCATGGCAGCCCATCGGGAAGGATGGTGCGAAACTTCGCTCCGGGAGGCGATCGCGATCTTGAATCTGTCGTGCGTGTTCTGCTCGGTGACGGCCGGCGTTACCGATCCTGGGGTCTGCCTTGCCGTCAACAACGAGTTCGTTGTCTTTCCGGCACTTCACCAGCGGCCGAACAACAAAGGCCACACGCTTCTCGTCCCGGCAGGTCACTTCGGCGGCATCGCCGACGTGCCGCCCGAGAAGGCGGCCCCCATGCTGGCCGCGCTTCAGGTAACGACGCAGGCGGTGAAGGCTGCGTTCGGTGCCAGCGGGACGACGGTGCGGCTCAACCTGGGACCTCCCGCTCAAGACATCTTCCACCTCCACTGGCACATCATTCCGCGGTACGTGGGCGATGACTTCAACAGTGCCAAGTCCTCCGAGGTGCCCCTGAGCGAACGTCTGCAGCTCACAGCGAAGCTTGGCCAGCACCTTGTCAGACGGGCTTCGACCCGGGCCCGCAAGTGATCGGTCGCCGGCAAACAGCACCACCCTGCCTGCAGGCACCAGGTAACCCTCGGCAGCCCGGGTTACATCCGTTCGTTTGACAGACCCGGTTGACGCTCACGTCGCCCGAGCTCGCGCGATCTTGGCACGGCGCCCGTGCTGGTCCTCGGCGCTACCGGTGCTGTACTGTCCGAGGAGTTATGCACGTGCGCATGGAGTCGCTGACGTATGGGTACTCGCGGATCGCCTCAACGCTACCGAGTAGGCGCTGAGCTGCGTCGAGTACGCGAGAACCTGGGATTGTCCGGGGAGCGCGTCGCAGATTCGCTCGAGTGGTCGCAGTCGAAAGTCTCTCGCATCGAGACCGGGACGACGGCATTCACCGTTCGCGACGTAGACCGGTTGCTCGGCCTCTACGGGGTCGATCCCGACATCCGTGCTGAGCTGCTGGCGGCGACTGCGGAGGAGAACGGCGAGGGTTCCTGGATCACGAGTGCCGGCGGCTGGGGACGGCGGCAGGGAGCGGTCGCGGCGCTGGAGTCGACAACGCGGGAGATCAGGCAGTATCAGCCGGTCGTAGTGCCGGGCCTGTTGCAGACCCGAGCCTACGCCCACGCGATGGCGGTCGCGGTCGGGGCGGGAAGCCCGGACTACATCGCTGACGTGCGCATGGCGCGACAGCAGACGCTGGAGGGACCTGACGCGCCTCGCTTCGTGGTCGTGGTGGACGCTCGGGCCCTGCTGTTCCGCGCGTTCCCGGTCGAGGTGCGCCGAGGTCAGATCCTGCATCTGACGCGCTTGGTTGACCATCCCAACATCGAGTTCGGTGTCGTCCCGATCGGCGCGCAGCACCCGGTCGTAGCAGCTCAGGGGTTCACCATCTTCGACTTCCGATCCGGCCTCAGCCCTCGCACCGTATGGATTGAGTCGCCGGGAGGTGACTGCTATTTCAGCGAGGAGGCTGCCGTCACCCGGTTTGAGAAGGCGTTCACGGGGCTGAAGTCCGTTGCACTGCACGGCAGTCATGCCATTGAATACCTCAATGCTCTCGATGTTGAGATCGAGCGCTTCGACGCCATCATTCCCGGAGTGGGAGGCAGCTGATGACACCAGTGGGGTTCGCAGGCGCGACGTGGCGAAAGAGCAGCGTGAGCGGCGACACGGGCTGCGTAGAGGCCGCGTTCGTCGAGGAGAAGGTGGGGGTGCGGGACTCGAAACTGTCTGACGACAGCCCTGTCCTGGTCTTCACACGGCACGAGTGGGCGGCGTTCTTGCATGGCGTGGGCAACGGTGAATTCAGCCTCCCCGCAGCCTGAAAGCACCCAGCCAGCACCATCGGACCGGTCGGCGGCTGCTGCCGACCGGCGCCGTCAGATTCGTCCTCTGTTGGCCGCGGTAGCTGTCTCCGTCGCAGGCGACGGAGCGTTCATCGCCGCCGCACCGCTGCTGGCTTCGACCCTGACAGCCGATCCGCTTGCGATCTCCGCTGTGAGCGCGGCCTTCTACCTGCCGTGGCTCGCCCTCGGGCTGCCCGCTGGAGCGCTCGCGGACAGGTGGCCACGCCGCCGAGTGCTCGTGATCGCCGACCTCGTCCGCGCGGCGCTGATCGGGCTGCTGGCCGCAGCACTGGCGCTCGACTGGGCGAGCATTCCACTGCTGCTCACGGTCGTCTTCGCGGTGGGTGTCGCCCAGTGCTTCTTCGACGCCGCGTCGCAGGCCGTGATCCCGATGATCATTGGCAGGGACGGGGATGACCTGAGTAAGGTCAACGGCCGGTATTGGGCGCTGGACACCACGGGACGGTCGCTGGTGGGTCCGCCTCTCGGCTCGTTGACGTTCTCAGTCGGCCGGTCCCTGCCGTTCGCCGTTGACGCCGTCTCGTTCCTGGCCTCGGCGGCACTGGTGCGGATGCTGCCCGATGTGCGGTCTGAGCATCCGGCCCATCAGCCCTTGTGGGCGTCGATTCGTGAGGGCATGCGCCACCTGTTCAGAACACCGGACCTTCGCGTCCTCGCGGTCGCGATGGGTGTGTTCAACTTCGGCTACTTCATGGTCATGGGGACGTTCGTGCTCTATGCCCAACGCACACTTCAGCTTCCGAATGCCGCCTACGGGGCTCTGCTGGCCGCGATGGCGGTGGGTGGAATCGTCGCTGCGGCCAATGCTCGCCGCCTGATCGCGGGTTTGGCGTACCGCAAGGTGCAGGCTGCCGCATTGACTGTCCAGGCGGGGGTGTGGCTGGCGGCGATGCTGGCGGGCAACGTCTGGGTGATAGCCGCGCTGTTCGTCATCTACGGCGCGGCGGCAAGCCTGGCGTCGGTCGCTGTCGGCTCAGCTCGGCAGGCGCTGTCACCGGACGGCTTGATCGGCCGGGTGGTCGCGGCGTTCCGGATTCTGGGCCTGGGCGGGTCGGGACTCGGCGCGCTCGTCGGCGGCGCGGTGGCGAAGTCGGCCGGGCTGGACGCGACCTTCGTCGTCTCCGCTGTGGTGCTGGTCGTGGCCGCGTGTTTCACCTGGCCGAGTAGGCGGCAGCCGAATCAGGCGAACGATCACGAAGGGGCCCGGTCGGGCGCTTTCACCTGAGCTCTGTGTCGCCGTCCGCGTCGAGCAGCTTGAGACCGGCAGATATCCCGGGCAGCCGTGGGTCATCGCCGTAGAAGATGCCGTGCATCGAGACGATGCGGTGGCAGGTCGCGGCGTAGGAGGCCATGCCCTGCCGCCGGATCATCGGGATGAGCGTGCTGGATATGAAGAGGATTGCGCGCTGGAAGCCCGAGTACGCGCGCGGGACGTCGAACGCCTTCAGTTGCGACTCGACCTCGCTGAGCAGTTCGTCGCATGCGGCGTCCAAGTCGACGCCGCCGGTGCGGGGTTGCTGTAGACCGATGTACCGCAGAATGTTCAACACCTTCTCGCGCAGCCGTGAGGCACCCACGGTGGCCAGTGCGGCAGCACGGAGGTCCTTGCCGAGCGGTGAGGACAGCAGCGCGGCGCGGACAAGGCACGGCTCGACGTCAGCCGGCGCCTCGGCGAGTGAGGCACCGGTGTAGCGCGAGAGCTTGCGCCCTGCCGTGTCCAGCAGCGTGCCGTGCTGAACGATCATGGCGGGCAATGCGCCGGGTTGGTTGGCGGCCAGGAGCGTCAACAGCCACTTGCGCTGGATATCGAATCCAGCAGCGGCCACGATCGGGCCGTTCAGGCCGTGGCGGCGCAGCAGGCTTGGCCCGAGAGCACCGACCAGCCGCGGATCAAGGATCTCGCCGTCATGTAGCGGGGAAGGGACGCCGAGATTCCGCCGAGGGTGACCGACTCGGATCAGCGGATGCACGTCGGTGAGGCTACGTAGACGGCGGATGCCATAGCCGGGCACCCATTCGACGGTGGCTGCGCGGCGGAACACCTCGTCAATGTCGATGGGTAGGAACCAGTCCCGTGTGGTTCGCAGACGCAGCGGGCCGCCACAGGTGAAGCAGTGCTCGGCATCGGCGCTCGGCGGGAGGGCGATCCGGCAGCTGAGGCACCACTTCTCCTCAGCGGCCAGGTAGCGGACGACGTCGCTGTTGGCCAGTTCGGTGATGACCGCCTGGACATGTGCTCGCACGGACGCGTCGTCATCCCGTAGTGCGGCATGGGGCGACACCACGATGCCGAAGCCTTCCAACGTGGCGACGGCGTTGCTGACAGCAAGTCCGCAGTAGCGGGCGAATCCCTCCGGGTCGTGGCCGAACGTCGGCTCCAGGCGGCGGCTCGACATGTTCCACGACTGCGGCAGGTGAGCGTCGCCGCCGAAGTGCTGGGCAGTCCGGCGAGCCGCGTCGAGCAGCACCCATGTGTAGATGCCGCCGAGATGCGGCGCACCGGGTGGTGACGGCGGCGCCAACAGGACCGTGCTCGGCTCGCGGCCCTCCCACGCGATCATCGCAGCACCCGAGCTTCGCCGCCCGGCACGTGGCGGGGCAGCCGCCGCCGCTTGACGCGGGCGAACCGCGCCATGAATTCGACGAGCTGGCCGACCGCATCCAGGGAGATCGCGTTAAACAGCGAAACACGTAGATGTCCAACCTTGCGGTATCCCCACAGTCCGACGAGTCCCTGCCGCGCGGCCTCTGTCTGAAACTCGTCCTCCAGCTCCGCGGTCGGCAGCGCGAACGTGACATTGACCTTCGACCGGCTGTCGCGGTCGGCGAGGCCCGTATAGAAGTCGCTGTCGTCGATCGTGCGGTAGAGCAGCTGGGACTTGGCGGTGCTGAGGGTGTCCATCGCCTCGACCCCACCTTGCTGGATGGTCCACCCGGCCATGAGGTTCAGAACGAAGATCGCGCTGATCGGTGGGGTGTTGAATCGCGACCCCGCCTGCGCGTGCGTGAGGTAGCTGAGGAAAGGCGGGAGCTGGCGTACCGGTTCGAGGAGGTCGGCTCGGATCACGACGAGCGCGACGCCGGCGGTGCCGAGGTTCTTGTGAGAGGTCGCGTAGATCAGGCCGTGCCGGGCGATGTCGAACGGGCGGGTGAGGAGGTCGCTGGACGCGTCACAGGCGAGCCACGTGCCCGCCGGAATGCCGGGCGGCTGCTTGAACTGCGTGCCCATTTCGGTGTTGTTCGACGTGTAGTGCACGTACCGGGCGGTCGGCGTGAACGACGCTTCGGCTGGCGAAGGCAGGCGTAGGTAGCCGTCTGCGTGCGTGGAGGCGGCGATGTTGACGTAGCCGTAGACCGCCGCCTCGGCGGCTGCTGCCGCCCCGAAGTGTCCCGTGACCAGGTAGTCCGCGACGGCGTCTGGGCCGAGGTGGTTGGCGGGCAGCATCGTGAACTGGAAGCGCGCGCCGCCGTGCAGTAGTAGCAGTTCATACCCGGCCGGGACGCCGATGAGCGCGCGCAGGCGCTCGACCGTGGTGTTGTAGAGCTGCTCGAACTGTCCGCTGCGGTGGCCTAGTTCGAGGATGCCGAGCCCGGTGTCGGCGTAGTGCTCGACGCTTGCCTGGTACTCGGCCAGCACGTCGTCGGGGAGGATGGACGGCCCTGGTGCGAAGCTGCGTACTCGTGTGGGCATGGCGATGCCTCCGTAGCTGACGTGTACGGACAGCGCGGCCGACCGCGACGGATGGCGCAATCCGAGGGTTCGGGTAAGCGGACCCGGCTGGCCGCCCTGAATCAGGCAGTGGCCAGCCGGGCGGTATGTCAGGCGATGATGGAGACCTTGATGCCGTCGACGCCGCTGTCGGTGGCCGCGTCACTGAAGACCGCTTCGTCGGCGCGGGCAGCCACGCGAAGCGGTTCGGCCAGTGCGCGGGCGGTTCGGTGACCGTCGTCGGTGACGCCCTGCAGCACGACTTTCGCGATGCGGGTGTTGCTGCCAAGCTTGAGGCGGCTGCGCAGGACGCGGATCTGGTCGAGGATCGTGGACATGTCGTCGATGAGCTTGCGGTCGGTCCGCCACTGTGGCTGCGGTGCCGGCCAGGACGTGAGGTGAAGGCTGACGGTGTTCTCGTGGGGCCGGAACATCTGCTGGTAGAGATAGTCCGTGATGAACGGGGCGAAGGGCGCGAACATGCCGAGGAGGGCGCGGAACCCGAGGCCGAGCGCCGCGCGGGCGCTGGCCCGCTCGGCGTCGGTGTGGTTGCCGGGGTTAAGGAACCGCTCTTTGACCATCTCGATGTACCGGTCGCAGAAGACCGACCAGAAGAAGCGTGTCGCGGCCTGGTATCCCTGCATGAAGTCGTACTGGTCCATCGCCGCGGTGGTCTCGTCGACGGTGGACGCCAGGTGCGACAGCATCCACTGGTCCACGTCGGTGCACAGCGCGGCGGGATCGGGTGCGGCTTGTGGGTCGAACCCGTACATGGTCATCAGCCGGGCAACGTTCCACATCTTCACGGCGAACTTGCGGCCGGTCTTGACGTCCTTCTCGTTATAGCGCAGGTCGGTGCCGATCCGGGCCTTGGTGGCCCAGATGCGCAGCGCGTCGGCGCCGTACCGCTCGATGACGTGATCGGGGACGTAGCGGTTGAAGCCGTCCTGCGTGGTGGACTGGTCGAGGTCCCGCTTGGCGATCTTCTTGCCCTGCTCGTTCAGCCCCCAGCCGGAGATCATCACGGTCTGCCAGGGCAGCCGGTCGAAGTGGTACTGCGACTGCACGATCGTGTAGAATAGCCAGGTTCTGATGATCTCGAACGCCTGCACACGCAAACTCATGGGAGCCAGCTGCGGGTCACTGTTCAGCCCGTTGACCGCCCAGCCGTCGTTGATCTGCGGCGACAGGGAGGAGGTCATCCACGTGTCCATGACGTCGGGATCCGGGCTGAGGCGACCAGAGCAGGCCGGGCAGGCATCCATCGGCGGCGCGTCGGCGAGGGGGTCGATGGGCAGCGCACTCAGGTCGGCGGTGACCGCGTAGCCGCAGTCGTCGCAGAACCACACGGGAAACGGCACACCGTAGTGCCGCTGGCGGCTAATGTTCCAGTCCCACTTCAGGCCCTCGATCCAGTCTTCGAGGCGGCGCTGCATGTGGGCAGGTATCCAGGTCAGCTCCTTGGCGCGAGCCAGGAACGTGTCCTGGTGCTCGCGCACGCGGATGAACCACTGCGCCCGGATCTGGTACTCCACCGGCGTCAGACACCGCTCGTGCACCCCGACGTTCTGCTTGAGCGGGCGGGTTTTAGTCAACGCGCCGATCTCTGCGAGTTGGGCCACGATCGCCGCTCGTGCCTGGGTCAGTTGCAGACCCGCGAACTGCCCGGCGAGCTCTGACAGCCGGCCGTCGGGGGTGACGACGAGCCGCAGGTCGAGCCCGTCGCGTCGCCACTTCAGGACGTCTTCGCCGTCGCCGAAGGTGCAGACCATCATCAGCCCCGTGCCGAAGGCGGGATCCACGGACTCCTCGGCCTTGATCGGGACCTGATAGCCGAACAGCGGCACGGTCGCCTGGGTGCCGAGCAGATCCTGGTATCGCTCGTCTTCCGGGTGGAAGTACAGCGCCACGCAGGCGGGCAGCAGCTCTGGGCGGGTCGTCGCGATGACCAGCGCCCGACTGTCCGCCGCCGCGAAAGCGATGTCGTACATCTTCCCGGTGCGTTCGAGGTCTTCGACGTCGGCTTGCGCCAGGGCGGTCCGGCACTCGGTACACCAGATGATCGGATCTTCCACCCGGCGCAGATGGCCCGCCTCGTGGAGCTTGATGAAGCTGGTCTGCGCGGTGAGCTGGCACCGCTTGTCGATGGTCGAGTAGAGCAGATCCCAGTCGACCGACAGGCCCACCCGGCGCCACAGATCCTCGTACCGGGCCGCCGTCTTGCGGGTCTCGGCCAGGCACAGGGCCACGAATTCCGACCGCGGCATGTCGACGGCTTTGACCCCGTAGGTCTTCTCGACGTAGCGCTCTGTGGGGAGGCCATTGTCGTCGAAACCCATCGGGTAGAAGACACGGTCGCCTTGCATCCTTCGGTACCGGACCACGAAGTCGGGCTGCGAGTAGCTCATGGCGTGGCCGACGTGCAGGTGGGACGCCGACACGTACGGAGGAGGCGTGTCGATGCTGAACACCGGGCCGACCGCCGAGCGGTCGAACCGGTAGATGTCATGCTCCTCCCAGAGCGCCCGGACCGTCGTTTCGACGGCGAGATGGTCGTACTCAATGGCATCCATACCGCGGCATCCTCACTCTTGCGCTGGCCGGTTTCAGTGGGAATGTGTCTGGCTGAGGCGACGCTCGAAGATCAGGCGGGCCTCGGGGGTGAGGTCCATCGACAGCACCTCGCTCGCATCGACGAACCGGTAGTTCGAGTGCTCGGTCAGGCGGGGTGCGACGCTGTCGGGCAACTCGACCTCGAACGAGAACGCGGCCAGTCGGCCGCTCACGACGGGCTGGCCGTCGAACAGGCGGCTGACGGCGAGGTAACTACCGGTCTCCTCCCACACCTCACGGGCCGCTCCGTCGCGAGGGTCCTCGCCGGCCTGGAGGTAGCCGCCCGGGATCGTCCATTGGCCGGGGTAGAGGTAGTCGTCGGGGTGTCGCTGCACGAGCAGGGCCTTGTGCCCAGCCCACAAGATGCTCATCGCTGCCGCCTGCGGTAGCGCGATGTCCCAGCGGACCGCGCAGTCCTGCCCGTTCCATCGCACATCGCTGACGCCCCGGCGGCGGAAGTCGTCGAGCATGCGGCCATGGACGGCGTCCAGGAAGGTCGCCCCGCGCAACGCGAAGGCAGCGCCCACCTCCTCGTACTGCGAAGTGGCCTTGCGGGTGGCGCACTCCTCCAGGAACGCGATCTCCTCTGCGGTCAGCCGCTCGGTCGCGGTCAGATGATCCAGACCGTCGCGGTAGCCCATGCTGAGGTAGCCGTAGAACGCCGCGATGTACTCCAGGCTGATGAGCGGCGTCCGCACGAACTCGGCCGCGCCGTGGGGCGCCATCGAGACGTCGAACAGGAACTTGCGCAGGAAGTAGGAGAAGGAGGCTACGGTCCGGATCGCCTCGCGACGAGTACGCGACGGAGGTGGGTCGGTGAACTCGGCGAAGATGTTCCGCCCGAACAGGTTCACGCTGGTGTACTTGGCCTGGTAGATGAACAACTCCGCGCGGTTCTTGTGCTGGAACAGCTCGTACCGCCCCAGCGAAGGCTGCGCGTCGGCCAAGGTGTGCACGTTGACGCTGATCGGAATGCCAAGCTGTGCTGCCAGTTCGTCGCGGACCTTCGCGATGCCCTCGGCGGTGCCGGCGTCAAGGCGGTCGATGATCATTTGGACATCGACGTTGCTCTTGGCATGGGCGATACCCCGTGAACGTGAGCCCATCAGCATCGCGCCGACCACCGCAGGGACGCCGCCGAAACCCTCACGGAGCGCCTCGACGAGATCGGTGTCGATCCGGCGGATGTTGAGCCGGTCGGAGATCAGCAAGTCGGTCATGCGAAGGCCGTTCTTTGCGAGGGGACGAGTAACGGGCCATAGGTGGGTCGATCGGGCCGAGGGCCGGGATCGGTGGCCGACGACACCTGCCCCAAGGCCATCGTGAGGTCGATCCAGTCGCCGCCGAGTGCGGCCGAAGCAGTGGCGGCTTCCAGCACAGCCACCACGATCGCGCCGTGGATGCCGTCAGTCCGTGGGCGCGCACCAGTGCGGACGCAGTTCGCGAAGTGGCTCAGCTCGGTGTCGAGCGGGGGGCGAGGATCGGCTGCCGACAGCGTTCGCGGCAGCACCTTGCTGCCGTTAACGTGCAGCCGGACAGCTCCGCCAACGTCGTCGTAGACGATGCCTCCCGCTGTGCCCGCGACCGTAGCCCGCCTGACCTTTTCGGGGTCGATGCAGCTGAGGTGCACATGGCCGAGGAAGTCGCCGAAGTCGAGTGTGAGGAAAGCCAGGTCGGAGATGGTGGGCCGGGTGAACATGTACTCCACGCAGCGCACCGCCGTCGGCGGACGTCCAGCCCAGCCGATCAGGATCGACACGTCATGCGGTCCGAGGTTCCAGATGACGTTGGCGTCCTCGCGGAACCTTCCGTACGCCAGGCGCTGCAGGCTGACGTAACGCAGATCGCCAACCTGCCCCTCCCGGAGAGCGCGCTCAACGTCGATGACGTGCTCGGAGTACAGGAACGTGTGGCCCACCATGAGAGTGAGGCCAGCTGTCGCCGCGGCGTTGGCCAACGCGACCGAGTCCGTGGTCGACATAGCCAGCGGCTTCTCGACGAATACGTGCTTGCCCTGGCAGATCGCCGCCATAGCAAGCTCGAAGTGACTTGCGGCGTCCGTCGCGATCAGCACTGCGTCAAACTGCCGGTCACTCAGCAGGTCCGCTGGCGATAGGACCTTGGGTGCGGACGTCAGACGGGCGGCAAGCCTCGTCGCAGCCTCGGGATTGACGTCCGCTACAGCCGACAGCCGGGCTCCGGCACTTCGTTCAGCTGCCGCCGCGACGTTGGCACCCCACTGCCCGCAGCCGATCAAACCGAGCTTGACCGGCCCGGTAGTGAGGCGATCTCGCTCTTCAGCGTCAGGCGCGGTCGCAGCCTGGGGGTATGGCATCGAACTGCCTCCTACAGCATCACGAAACAAGATCGTTTATTCATGCACGCATGAATAACATTCCATAGAGAACCCTCTAATGTCAAGGAAGTCGCTGTGTAGCGAGTGGACTGGCCACGGTGGCAGGATGTCGGCGGTCTGCGCCCGATCGACGCTGTCGGGTGGGGTCGCCCTCCTCACCTGTTCGTCGATGTGTTCAGTTGCGGACGCCCCGTGTCCGTCGGCACCTTGCGACTGGCGTCCGACCAACGTTGCTCCGCTGCGCCTCCGCCGAATTGCCGGAGGGTACGTCCGCCCTCCACATCGTGAGCGGCGAGACCACCCGATGGCTGCAGGGGCTGGCGCGGTGACCTCGCCGCCCCCCCCTGCAGAAGCACTTCGACGACTGGCCGATCGAGCACCTCAAGGAACTGGCGGCGGCGACCCGAAGCGGTGCGATCATTCAGATCGTCCGGCGAGACTGAGAAGGCAGGCAGCAAGTGGGTATCGAATACCGACTGACACTGGCGGGTGACATCCCGCTGGAGCAGGTCGCCTCGGTCGTCGCCCCGGAAGGCGTCGAAGAGTCGGCACTGCCCGGCTACCCTCGGCTGCTCAGCGGCGGCCTCGAGGACGAACTCGGGTACACCATCACCGTCTCCGGGGGCGGCCACGGTTACTTCGACGCCGAGGACGACGACGGGACCCAGTGGGAGTGGGAGCCAGACGTGTATGTCGACGTCGTCTTCCACATGCGCAAGAACGACCAGCCCGAGGCCGCGATCCCCACCATGGTGTCGGCTGTTGGCCGCGCACTCGCCAGCCAGGTGGAAGACGCCGCGCTGGTACTGAACGGTAACTGGCTACTGCTCACGCGAGTCGCTGGGATCGTACGTAAGCACCGACCGTCGTGGTGGGACAACTACGGCATCGGCGACATGATCTCCGAGTGAGCGGACCGCTGTTCCCGACCGGTATGCCAACCAGGGCGAGCACGGTCACTACGACTTTACCGTCCGCGTGATGTGGCTGATCGACCCGCGCCGGTACCGATCCGCATCCGTTGTCCTCGATGCCGATCGCCTCCCCGGCTCTCAGCCGTGCCTCCGTTGCGGCTGACTGCGGGAAGTGAGACGACCGCACCTGGCCACTGTGCGTGTTTAGTCATTGCGCTGGGTGTCTCCGCCGGGCACGGTTATCTGATGCAGCGCTGGGATCGACTGAACGAGCGCCAGGTGGATCTACTGCGTCGGATTGCCGACGGCGACGATCTCAGTACAGCCGACGGTGTTCCTCTTCGAGGGTCCGCCCGTGCGCTGCAGAGTCGGCGCCTGGTGGACATCACGCGCAAGGGCGGGACGTGGCGAGCGACGGCCACGGAGTCGGGCCAGTTCTACCTGCAGCACGGGTTCCACCCCGAGGACCCCGCCCACGTAGCCAGGCCGTCGCCCACGCAGTCAACCGCAGGAGGGGCCGGAAGGCAGCCGGCAGCCGGCAGCACGGCGACGGCAACGGTTACCTTGGCGCAGCAACTCATCGATCAGCTGGCCCAAGGTGACGGTGTCGTCCGTATCGAGGAACCCGATGAGCAGACCCGGGCGCGATACCGGCGGGCCATCCACGCGGCGAAGCAGCACAAGCTCGTTCCGGACGGATGCGAGCTTCGGCACACCGGCCGCGACAGAGGTGACATCGTCGTCAGGCTCTACGACAAGACAAACGCCGCCAGCAACGGGTGGGACGCCTTCCGGATTGCCTCGCGGCACCAACTTACGATCGACGAGGAGATCGTCGCAGCGCTCCAGAAGAACCCCTCGGCGCTTACCGTCTCGGCCGACCTCCTGCCCCGGGCGTTGGAGTTCGTGCGCTTGCTCGCTGGGGCAGCCCGTAGCCGCGGGCACCGCCGAGTCGTCAACACCAAGGGCGCCCGACCCACACTGTCGCTGCGGCTGGAGAAGTCACAACGCGCGGTGAGAATCAGCGAGGAGTACGACAAGGTCCCGCACGTACTCACCAATGACGAGCGGCGGCGCCAGAAGCGGCAGCCCTGGATCTCGTTGCCCGAGTTCGACCGGGTGCCGAGCGGCCGCCTTGTCCTTGAGGTCAACCGCGCCGGCTATGGCAAGCCAGACACATGGACCGACGACAAGCGCACCACGCTCGAGAGCCGCGTCCACAAAATCATCAAGGAGGTGGAGGCGGGATATCTCGCCGACCAACGCGAGCACGAGGAGCGGGAGCGCGCCCGCAGGGAGGAGACGGAGCGCTGGGAGCGGCGGAAGGCCGAAGAACGCGCGCAGTGGGAGCAGGTCAAGGCCACCGCCACGGTCCAGGCCACAGACAAACTGCGCACGGACCGGTTCCGTGCCGCGTTCGACAACTGGGTGGCGGCGGACGCCATCCGAAACTTCTGCACCGCCCTCGAAGCCTCCGCCTCATCAAGCGAAGGCGCAGGCCAGAACCTTGATCAATGGGTGGCCTGGGCGAGAGACAAAGCCGACCGACTTGACCCCACGATCAACCCGGCGGTGCTCGCCGAGGTGGACTTCGACATCGAACCGCGCCCCAGGGATCTGGAGCCTTTCATGGGTGAGTGGAGCGCGACCAGGCCAGAGAAGGCGTACCACCCGGAGGCGACCCGCAACCAGTACGCCGACATCCTCGCCTACGAGAAGACCTGGCACCACGGCATGCGCGGCAACCCACAAGCATGGCGATGGCGCAGCTGACCCGGGCCCCTGCACAGGGCGCAACCGCCGCCCCGTTCATAGATTTCGAACCCAGATAGCCGCTGATAAAATTGTCATGCTGCGTGTTGGCCGCGGGCCAGTGAGTTGTGACAGGTGCTTGCGGTTCACGCGGCAGTCCGCTACTCCCTGCTGAAGCTGCCGTGACGACTGGTGGCGCTGGTGTTGGCGGCGGCCACACCCGCCGCAGACGCGGATGGTCGCCGCCGAGCTGACGACGGGTAAGGCGTCGACTGGCAGTGTTTGTGCGAACGAATAGTAGTGCCCTATGTCGACCAACGCATAAGCTCGCACTCGTGAAGGGATTGCCGCCCAAATGACGGGTCTTCGTACTGACGACCGGCGCACGGCCGGCGGGTGGCATTCGTCCAATATCTGGGCACGCACACAGACATTCGACGGCAATCCTGTCAAGCAGCTCCTCGTTCCAGCGAGCACCTTTCACGCTGTCTCAGGCAGTGATGGGGCACTTGAAGTCGCCAACAACTACGGCGTCTGGCCAGCTGCCAGCAGCGAGGCTCCATTCGATCAAGACATCCTGTGGCTAAGGCTTCCGCCTGGCACGGGGCCCGGAGATTCGCTGACCCGAGCGAGTTGGCACCTACCGAGCGCACTCGTGCGCTCCGCACCATCCGAGGTGCTTGAGTCGTATCGGGACGCGATCACCTTTAACGAAGGCACCAAGGAGAGTCCTGGCCTTCGATCGCCGCAACTCGGAGCGATGCATGCTGTGCTCGGCTACTGGACCACCAAGCGGACCATCCCGGCCACGGTGGTCATGCCGACAGGCACCGGCAAGACGGAGACCATGCTCGCGCTTCTGGTGGCCGCCCGCATCAACCGATTGCTGGTGCTGGTCCCCTCCGATGCCCTACGTGAACAGATCGCGACCAAATTCGAGACGCTCGGCGTGTTGCAGAAGCTGGGTATCGTCAGCAGCTCGGCGGTCCGCCCGTTGGTGGGGCGCGTCCAACAGGGCTTCACCACCGTCGAGGCGGCGGAGTCGTTCGCGCAGGCGTGCAACGTCATCGTCGCGACGCCCCAGGCGATGAACGCCTGCCAGCCCGAGGCACTGGCAGCCCTCGCCGGCGTCTGCTCCCACCTGTTCGTCGATGAGGCCCACCACGTGGCCGCGCGTACATGGTCTGCGATTCGCGACTTCTTCGTAGACAAGAACGTGGTCCAGTTCACGGCAACGCCGTTCCGCGAGGATGGCAAGCATCTTCAAGGCCGTATCATCTACTCCTTCCCATTGCGGGAAGCTCAGGCGCAGGAAGTCTTCTCGCAGATCGATTACACCGCCGTGATCGACTTCGAAGACCTGGACCTTGCTGTGGCGGAGCAGAGCATCGCCAAGCTGCGCGCGGACCTTGCGGCCGGGTTCGACCACGTTCTGATGGCTCGCGTCAGCGGCATCCCTCGGGCGAAGGATCTCAAGCCGCTCTACGACAAGCTCGCCGCTGATCTCCAGCCGGTCATCATCAACAGCCAGATGCCCGCAAAACAGCAACGCGACGCAGTCAAGGCGCTACGGGAAGGCCGCTCGCGCATCGTCATCTGCGTCAACATGCTCGGGGAGGGCTTCGATCTGCCGTCCCTGAAGGTCGCCGCGGTGCACGACCCGCAGAAGAGCCTCGGCGTCACCCTGCAGTTCATAGGCCGCTTCGCGCGTACGTCATCGAACGGCAGGTACGGCGACGCATCGGTATTCGTCGCCCGCTCCGAGATCGACGTGGACAGGCGCCTACGGACGCTTTACGCGGAGGATTCCGACTGGAACCTGATCCTGCGCAACCTCACCGAGACCGCAGTGCAGGGACAGCAGGATGCCAGCGACTTCGAGGAGGGCTTCACCAGCTTGCCGGAAGACGTCACGTTGCGGAGCCTGCTGCCGAAGCTGAGCACGGTCGTCTACCGAGCCCCTACTGAAAGGTGGGAACCGGAGAACCTGGTCGACTTCTTCGGCGAGGACCGCATGTTCACCCAGCCCATCGGCCTGAACACAGCTGCAGGGATCGCGTGGTGTGTCGTGGAAAGCCGTGACAACGTCCGCTGGGGTGACCTCAAGACCATCGAAGAGATCAGCTACGAGCTGTACCTTCTCTACTTCGACCGGGACAAGCGCCTGCTGTACATCAACAACTCCGCCAACGACGGTGTCTTCGAGGACCTCGCGATGGCAGTGCTGGGTGCGGGCGCGACGCGCTTCACGGGCTCGACGGTCTACCGCGTGATGGCCGACATTGACCGGCTAGTGCCGACGAACGTCGGCGTCCTCGACGCCCACGACCAGTTCCGCCGCTTCTCCATGCACGTGGGCTCCGACGTGACGGCCAGCTTCACCCAGGCTGAGGCTGGCACGAAGTCGCAGACGAACATCTCCGGCGGCGGGTACCGCGACGGTGAGCGGGTCAACATCAGCGCCTCCCTCAGGGGCCGCATCTGGTCACCCGCCACCGCCCGTGATCTCAAGCACTGGCGAGACTGGTGCGACTCCGTTGGCGAGAAACTTCTCGATGACACGATCAGCATCGACAAGGTCATCGGACAGTTCATCCTGCCCGAGCGCCTCAGCGGCCGGCCCACCGGCGTCGTCTTGGCAGTCGAGTGGCCGTGGCAGATCCACACAATGCAGGCCGACAACCTGAGGTTGTCGTTCCAGGACCTCACATACGAAGCCGTCTACACCGATCTCGTTCCGGACACCGCCGCGACCGAAGGCCCGTTCCGTTTCGACGTGCGGACCAAGGGGTGGTCGGTGACGTACGAGGCCACCGTCGAGAAGGGCCGCCTCGTCTACCGGTGTATCGGCGATAAAGAGATCAAGATCGTCCGCCCACGCTCCGAGCACAACCTGAGTGATTGGCTCAACCAGATCGGCCTCACCTTCATCCTTGACGATGACCGGATCATCGAGGGCGACCTGCTCTACAAGCCAACCTGGGACAAAGAGCCGTTCGACCGCGCCAACCTCACGCCTCTCGACTGGACCGGCACCACCATCACAGTCGAATCCCAGACAAAGGACCGACTGACCCACTCCATCCAGTACCGGGCCATCGCCGAACTCAAGGCTGAGAGCGAGCCGTGGGACATCATCCTCGACGACGACGGCAGCGGCGAAATCGCCGACATCGTGGCCATTCGGATCAACAGCGAAGGTCTGCTGATCCGGCTCGTGCATTGCAAGTACTCGCACGGTGAGAACGTCGGCACACGCGTCGACGACCTGTACGAGGTCTGCGGGCAAACCCAAAAGTCGATCATGTGGCGGCGCAGCGATCTAGGCCCGTTCTTTCGCACACTCGATGACCGGGCCCGCAAGAAGCAGCGGCGTGACGGCGTCAGCCCCTTCGAGGTCGGAGATATCAAGGCGCTCTACAGGATTCAGGAGCAGTCAACCGTACTTCGGCGGCGCATGGAGATGGTGATCGTCCAGCCGGGCCTGTCGGCCGCTAGGGCAACGGCCCAACAACTGAACCTGCTCGCCTCCACACAGGCATACCTCAGAACGACGATCAACGCGCCGCTCGCGGTCTGGTGCAGTCGCTAGAGACGATGCTTGGCCATCAGCGCGCCGGCAAAACGGAATCCAAGACAGGGGTTCGACTGGGATCTGGCTGCCGTACCGACGCGCACCCCGCCCACCCGGCACCAGCAGCCGCCCTCGTGCACGGTGAGCGACCCGGGCCCCGTGGTCCAATGCCGGAGGCGGGGGAGGAGTGCGGGTGGGGGTGACCCGTTCGTTGGTAAGGCTGTGAGTGCCCGTGAAGAGCTGGTGACCGACGTCGAGCGGCGTAGGCGAAACCGCGAGCAGCGGCGGGAGATTCTACGCCGACTGGAGGAGGACGGGGCGGGACCTCCGCCGTTCGGGGTGACCCTTGCCCAGGCTCGGGCCAAGGCCTTGCCGCCAAGGGCAGCGATGTACCGGGCAACCGTGCCGACCTCAGCCTTCGGCAGTTCGCCGCTCTCGATGGCGGCGACACGCGGCTGTGAAACGTTCATGCGGTCGGCAACCTGCTGCTGAGTCAGCCCGCGCATCTCACGCAGTCGCGCTGCGCGCACCTCGCCACGCATGCGCTCCTTGTGCTGCTCAACCTTGGCCTCATCGAGGTTCATGCGGGAGCGGACATCCCGCCAGCTACGCGCCATCAGTGCTGACCCTTCAGCTCTCGCAGATGGTCGGCGAACTTCTTGCATCCGCCGCGATCCGCGCGTCACATAACGTGAGCGTGGACGGTACGCCGGCAGACGCCCGGAATTGCCGAGTTGAGTGTGCCGCTCAGAGCGGCGCTGGCAGGGCCGACGGGATCAGGATGGCCCATTTTCCGTTCCCAAGCCCGGTGCTGGTTAACCACTCGGCGATTGATACGATCCGGGTCGAGGTGCCGTCAGCGAAGGCGATTTCGATACAATCACCGTCTCGCAACTCTTTCTGTAGCTCAGCGACCGAAACAACTGACTGCCTCTGGTCGGGGATCAGTCGCGTCGATTCCTCGGCGTGTGTGACTTTGTCGACAACGAGACGGAGCGCGTCGCCGACCCGTGAAAAACCAACAACCCGCGTCGTGCGGTAGGGAGACGTACCCACCATGAGGCTCCGCGAACCATCGGCGTCGGCCAGCAATGCGTGTACCTGTCGCCCGACCATACGCTCCAACTGATCGGTGTAGCTGGCAATCGCCGTTCGGCCGTCGATGCTTGAAATATTGCCGCCGCCAATTCCGAGATTTTCGAGGCGCCGGACGATACTGGAGGGATCCGGATTGACAACGTCCACCTGAACGTTGGCTCTCGCCACTGTGTCGGTCAACATCCCCGAGGCTACGAGGTCGGTCTGCGGCAATGAGTAACCGACAAGCGCCACTCGGTCGGCGTCTGCCAACGCTCGTGCGGCTGACTGCCAAAGCTCACGGGAGATGGGATTGTTGTAGAATGAGGACTTGGCGGCGGCGGGCGGCACGATAAACGGTTCGCGGCCGGGAAGTTGCTCTCGCCGAAGTTGCTCGGATGGGGGGATCGGCTGGCCCCACCTGCCCGACAGGGGCAGGCGTTGAATCGTCGCGCCGGACAGGTCCCCAGGCACCCAATAGTTGTCGAGCGACCCGTGTAGCTTAAGTAGACGAAAAGAGGGAGAACCGCGATCAACGATCCACCCACCCCGGTTAGGGCTGGGCGGAATATCACGCACCAGGTTGAATGATTTCGCCTGCGAATTGCTCGGATCCCAATCGCTCAGCACCGAGTACTCCACGGCCCGTTCGACTAACGTATCGTAGTTGAAGGTGATGACCGTGGCGCGAACAGCGTGGGCTATGCCAACCAAGCGTTGCAGCCACCACTCCGGGCGGTCATGCAGAACCAGTAGTTCTCGCTCCTGCATGACTCGGTGCAACTCCTGTGCCACCTCCAGGAACAGACCCTGGTTGGTCGCGTTGTCGGCTGCCGTCAGATCAGGCTGCGGCTCAGCGAGGCGTGATAGCCACGCCTCGAAGTATTGGTTCCGAAACCCCCGCGGTGTCCGCAGCCGAACCTGAGGGAGGCGAGCTCTAATTTCTTCACCCAGCTCATCGGTAAGGGGCATTTCGTCCGAGATTGCCCGGGAAAATCCCGCCCCCAACACGAGTGCGATTCTCATGCCGCTCCCACCCCTTGCACCGACGATCGGGAGCGACTGTACTCGAAGCGGGATACGGGGCTCATCGACAGGTTCAGCAGATGCGGAAGCACCTTATAGCCGCGGTAGTGCGACCGTCCGACGTCCTCATCTAGCCGCGATCCGGGCGTCGGCCGACTGCGTGCCGGTAACTGGGCGCGTTAGGCGCTGACACGGAGACTGGTGGGCCGATGGCCAGCGGCACACTGTTCCTCGGGGCATGCGGATCTTTGTACGTCAGCGAGTACCTGACTCTGTAGCGGAACCCGTACGCCGACATGCACCGCCCTGCCGTGACGGAACGCGACGCGGACCGGCATCGGACGCCCACGGATTCGGGTGCTCCGCGGGTGCTCGGGCGTTTCCCCACCCCGACGGACGCACCAGAGAAACCCGGGATTCCACCCCAGTCGACGACCAGTTGCTACGTAACCGCGCGTGGTCGTCGGCGCGGAACGGCCCGACCCGCTTCGGACGCAGCCGGACGTCCGAAGCTCACTCGACTACCGTGGGCTAATGAGACATCTTTGAAGTCATCTGGGGTACTTTTAATCCTTAGGTTCTGGGTTCGAGTCCCAGGCGGCCCACTTTGAACTGGGAAAATGGTCCACCATAACTATTTTCCGCTTCCCTCGGTCGGGGCATTTGTCGGATTTTTCGGCTTAGCGTGCGAGCACCCACCGAGCACCCAGCTCTGGAATGACGCCATGCGACGCCGCGCGACGTCGCCGGTCGGGGGTGTGATCCGGTGCCGCGAGGCGACGCATGTCGCCGCATTCCGCGGCGAGAGCCTGGGCTCCCGTCTACCTGCGCCAAGCCAGCTGTGGCGTCGGTGTTGGGAGCGTAGGGCGAGGGGCGACGAGGGGTCTCGGCCGGCGGAGTTGCGGGTGTCTGGGGTGCGTGTGGTGGTGGGCCGGATGCGGTCGGACGTTCTGGCGTGTCGACCGCATCCGGCGTCGTGTACCACCGACGGTGCGTGCGTTACGCGGCTCGTCGGCGTCGGCGGGGGACGAGCTTGGCGGCGGCTTCGGCTTTGGCGCGTTCGACGTCGAGTTCGGCGATGACGGAGGTGTAGGTGTCGGTCATCGCGAGGGAGGAGTGGCCGAGCAGTTCCTGGATGTCCTTGAGGTCGGCGCCAGCCGCCTTGAGGTAGGTGGCGGCGCAGTGCCGTAGGTCGTGCAGCCGGATCGGGGGTAGCCCGGCGTCGCGGACGAGGGCTTCGAACCGGTCGGTGACGGCCTGGGGGTGCCAGGGCTGCCCGTCGGGTTGGACGAAGAAGAACCCGGTGTCGGGCCACGCGGTGCCGCAGGCCAGTTTCCATCCGGCGCGGCGGGCGTGATGGGCGCGCAGCGCCGCGTGGGTGAAGCTGTCAATGGCCAGCACCCGGTTGCCGGACTCGGACTTGACCTTCTTGACCACCGGTGTGTAGCCGTGGGTGGTCAGCTGCTGGGTGACGCTGACCAGCGCGTTGTCGAGGTCGACGGCGGTGTCGGTAAGCCCGATGGCCTCGCCGCGGCGTAGGCCGCGGTGGAGGATGAGCACGAACAGCGGGTAGAGGGCGACGTCGTGGTCCTCGGCGTAGTCGAGGAACTCCCCGGCCTGCTGCGGGGTCCACACCATGACCGCGCTGGGCCGCTCACCGGTGTCGTGCCACTTCTGTACGGCCTTGGCGGTCCACACCCGGGCCTTGGGGCGGGCACTGGAGGGCAGTTCGACGTGGGCGGCGGGGTTGAAGTCGATCAGCCGGTTGTTGCTTCTGCGAATGGCGTCGTTGAGTGCCTTGCGCAGGGTCGCGCGGATGCGGTGCATGGTGGACGGCCTCGTGGGGCGCATGCCGCGCACACTGGCGCGGATCCACGGCTTGTCGCTTTGCCGGGCGATCTCGATGGCGGTATTCCGGTCGGCGATGGCGGTGAACATCGCCTCGATGTGCTCGACCCGTAACTTGACCAGCGGGATGTCGCCGAGGTGCGGCACCAGGTGGGTGCGGATGTGTGAGCCGTAGGCCAGGACGGTGGCGGGTTCGATGCCACGCCGGGACGCCAGCCACGAGGTCAGGTACTCGCCGACGGTCGTCGCGGCGGTGGCGGGCAACCCGGCCCGGACCCGCCGGGCGATGGTGTCACGGTCCGGTAGCGGGGCGCCGGAGGTGACGGCGAGGAGCAGGTCGGCGATCTCGGCGGCGACAGCCGCGTCGTCGCCGGCGAGGGCGAGCAACGTTTTGGCGTGGTCGCGGTCGGTGGTGGCGGCGTCGCGGGTGCCGAAGGTGCTACGACGCAGTTGCCGGCGTGGTTGGCCGGGGTGGGTGGGCAGTTCGAGTTGGTAGGCCCACCGGCCGTGGGTGGGACTCCACGCCCCGCCCGCCCGCCGCAGTTGGGGACAGCGGTTGCCGAGCTTGCGGCCATTGCCGTCACGGCAGGAGCAGCGTTTGAAGACGGATCCTTCCGCCATGATCAGGTGTTCCCTTCCGTCGGGGTGTGCGGCAGCCAGGGGCTGCGGATTCGGTCTGGGGTGATCCACCCGTGCCTTCTGCCCGGGATCAAGTCGCCGTCCGGCGGGGGGCTGGCCGGCTCGAGATCGTCGGCGGCCGGCAGGTGCAGAGCGTGGAGGATGGCCGCGACCGGCACCCGGTAACGGCTGCCGAAACGCAGCACCGGCACCGGGAACTGGCCACGCTTGGCCAGGTCGTAGGCGACGGAACGGGACAGCCCGAAGATCCGGGCCGCAGTGGCCAGGTCGGTGACCGCGCCCAGGGCGCGGATCCGCTCGGCGGTCCACGCATCTGAGCCGTTCTCGGACGGGCGGGCAGGAGATACGAGGTCGGAGTGGTATTCAGGGGTGGTCATCGCAGTAGTCCTTCCGGTGATCAAGAAGTGGAGGTGTCGCCCGGCTGGATGTGGGCGGACACGGTGAGGCGGCAGGCCGACCTGGTACCGACGCCGCAGCGGAGGTCGGCTGGGGCATCAGCGGTGCGCCGTACGCTGACGTTGTCGACAGACCGCCAGCGACCGGATCGGCCGGGGGTCGGGTCGACGGGGCGTGGTGATGCGGCGGGCGCTCGCTGATCTGGTCGTCGGCTCCCGCGTCGCGAAGGCCGTGCGCTGACACCCTTAAACCCGCGTTTGTGTGCGCTGGCGAACGCCTGCCCCACTCGCAGGCGCTCACAGCCGCTCACAGAGCTGCCTGGTGGGCCGCGTCGCTGGGGTACGCGCCCGCGCCCGCGCCTGGCGCCAGACCGCTGGCGCCGGCACCGGTCGCCGTGACAGTGACTTCCGCCGATGACAAGGAGGGTGGAGTACGGTCGGCGCCGCCCGGCGCCGTGGTCACGGAGATGTCATCGCGGCCCGGACATGTCACTCGGCCTATGACGTGACGGCCCGCCTGGCACTCATGTCGGTGGATGGACACGGTGCCCCTCGGACACGTCGGCGGCGCAGCGGGGCACCATGGCCACCGGTCGATGACACGCCTGTCCGCGTGGCCGTGGTCAGTGCCGCTCGGGTATGGCCGCCGTCGGCGCGAAGGCGGGCATGTGGCCACCACACGTCGTCGTGCACGCGTGACGCGTGTCCGCGAGCGTGTCCAATCCCTGTTCAGCGACCCTGGCCGGACATTTGTCAACGACCTACTTCGATGGCATGGTCAGGCCTCGACGCCGCTCCGTGCGCGTTGACCAACGCCGTGGCCGCTGGCGAGCCGCGTCGCGGACACGGGTGGCATGGCGCTTTGGCGCCATGTCCGCGCATGTCCATGTCAATCGACGATGGCAGTTGGATGGTTGCGCGGTCACGTGCATGTCCGGACACGCGGCGGGTGACCCGCGCCCGTCGCGGCCACCTTTGGCCTTTGCCGGCGTCCGCCGTGCGATCACGCCGTGTCCATTGGCAGACATCGTTGACGTCGGGGGTGGCGTGACGCACGCGTCCGGTTGCGTCTCGGGGCGGGCGTGTCCTGCCTCCGCCGAGGAACGGCGTTCGACGCGCGGGCAAAGACGCCGACACCATGCTCCGGTGAGCGCGGCAGAGCCGCCATGATCGAGATCCGATGTATGCCCCGGGCGCCGCTGCCATCTCCGAGGTATGCCAGCCTCGTCGCCACCCACCCGAGCAGGGCTGTGTGAGCGTCTGTGAGGCGCCGTGGGGCGCTGTGAGCGCCGACGTGTGCGTTCCCGGATACCTCTCGTTGGGCGCCCGCCGCTCGTTCTCACAGCCCTGCTCAGAACGCCGATCAACGATCCGCTTGGCCGCTGGCCCGCCCGGCGTCGCGAAGCGCTGTGAGTGGTTGTGAGTTCCGCAGGCGTTCGCCAGAGCACACAAACGACGGTTTACAGACGGGAGCGCGGTAGGGGCGCGGTACGTTGATCGCCGGTGGCCGCGGCACCGGGGTCTGTGGTCGCTTCGGTGGGGCGTGGTGCGCCGACACCCTCAAACCGGGCTCTGTCAAGGGTCAGGACGAAGTCCTGTCCGATGGCCTTGAGCTCTCCTTGTGGGCGGACAGCAGAAATCCATGCTGGTGGTCAGGTGATCTCCGTG
>NZ_JBICUP010000029.1:0-94458 GCF_043198215.1 Micromonospora sp. NPDC048830 | reverse complement strand
TTCCGGGACGGTGGATCAGGTGCGGTCCGAGCTGGGAATCCAGGGCCTGGCCCCGGAGGAAAATCCCCCGGATTTATCCGTGGGGATCGTTAAGAGCATCGCCGCCCGCCGCAAGCACACCGGTTCCGCGATCTTGCACTTTGCGCTCCTCGCTCACGGCTTTTGTTCGCTTCGTTCGGGCCAAAACTGCAAGATCACGGAGCGGGGGTGCCGTCAGGGCCTGCGCGCGTACGGGCGTCGGGTCAGCGTCGCGTGAAGCATGTTCGTGAGGGTGACGATGTCGAACACCGGGAGGCCGAGCCGGGCCTGGATCGCGTGGGCGAACGGCACCAGGTCGGTGCACTCGATCACCAGCGCACCGAGGTCCGGGTGGGTCTCGGCCAGCCGGTCCACCCGGCCCAGCACCTCGCGTTCGAGGCGGTCCGCGTCGAGGGCGTCGCGGCGGCCCTCCAGCATCACCTCGCGGAACTCCGGCTGGTCGGCCATCCCGGTGACGCGCACCGGCACCGAGGCGGCCCCGACGGCCGTGAGATGGCGCGGGGTGAGCGCCGCCTCGTCGGCGACCAGCAGGCCGACGGGCCGGTCCGGGCCGACCATCCGGTGCACCAGGGGCAGTTGGAGCAGGCTGGACGACCACAGCGGCACCGACGCGGCGGCGGCCAGCTCGGCCTGGAACAGGGCGAGGAATCCGCAGGCGCCCGTGATCCCGGCGACCCCGGCTGCCGCCAGCTCCCGCGCCGCCTGCACGAACGGCTCCAGCAGGGTCGGGTCGGCCTCGCGGACCAGCCGCTGCGGCGACGCGCCCCGGACCACCCGGTAGACGACGGGGAAGTCGAACGTGCCCGGGTTGCGGATGTGCCCGGGGATCTTCTCGAACGAGGTGTCGAGGCAGAGCACCCCGATCGGGGCGTCGGTCACGGCGTACCCCCTCGGGTCGGGCGGCGCGGGAAGCGGCGCCGCCAGCGGTCGACGGCGAAGGGGGCCAGATCCAGCTCCGGGGGCCGGCCGCCGACGAGCTGGGCGATCAGCCGGCCGCCGGCCGGGGCCAGCCCCATCCCGATGTGGCCGTGCCCCGCGGCCACGCAGACGTTCCGGTACGCCCCGGCGCGGCCGAGCAGCGGCAGGCTGTCGGGGGTACAGGGGCGCAGCCCGCTCCACACCTGCACCCGCCGGTCGGTGTCCAGCCCCGGCAGGTACGACCGCACGGTGCGGACGATGCCGTCGACCCGGCGCGGCGACACCGAGGCGTCCATCCCGGTCAGTTCCAGGGTGCCGCCGAGGCGCAGCCGGTCGCCGAGCGGCATGACGGCCACCTTGCCCTCGCTGAGCAGGACCGGCAGCCGGGGCGCGGCGGGCGGGGCCTCGACGGTGACGGGTCGTCGTGGCGGGGGCGGTGGAGCTCGGGCCTCGACCGGGAATGCGTGATCAAGAGATTTCTGTCGCGGTTCGGGTTGGTGGGTGACGCAAACTTCTTGATCGACGGGGTTGTGGTGGGGCGGGGTTGCGGCCGGGCGGCACCTGGACGGCGGGGCAGGCGTACCAGGTGGGCGACCAGGTCACCTACGGCGGCGCGACATACCGGTGCCTGCAGGCGCACACCGCGCTGCCCGGCTGGGAGCCGCCGAACGTGCCCGCCCTCTGGGCCCGGCTGTAGCAACCCCGGCGGGCGCGGCCCCCGCCGGGCCGCGCCCGCCCCGACGGAAGGCACCAGCATGAGACGGTACGGGGCGGCCCTGCCGCTTGCCCTGCTCCTCGCGCTCGCCGGCTGCGGCGGGCACGCCGGCCCCACCGCCCCGCCGGCCGCGTCGGCGGTCCGCCCCGGCGCGGCCGACGTGCCGTTCCTGACGACGATGGCGGCCCACCACGAGCGGACCCTGGCGATCACCCGGGCGGCGGCGGGGCGGGTGACCGACGGGGAGCTGCGCAATCTGGTGGCCGCGGTCGAGGCGACCGAGACCGACGAGCTCGCCACGATCCGCCGGTGGCTGTCCGCGCCGCCGCCCGGCGGGCCCTCCGCCCACCCGGCCCAGCCCGGCGGGCACCCCGCCCACCCCGCCCACCCCGCCCAGCCCGGCGGCCCCTCCGGGCATCCCGCCCAGCCCGGCGACCAGGGCCGGGTCGGCGCCCACGGCGACGCCGCCGACGAGGGCCACCGGGCGCATGCCGACCCCGACCTGACCCGGCTGCGGTCCGCCGCGCCGGGGCGCTTCGACGCCGTACTGATCGAGGTGCTCACGGCCCACCAGCGCGCGGCCGCCGCGCTGGCCCACGGCCACCTGCCGGTGGCGGTCAGCCCCGAGGTACGCGACCTCGCCGACCGCATCGACCGCTCGCGTACCGCGCAGATCGCGCTGATGTCCCGGCTGCCCGCCGCGGGCGCGACGCCGTCGGGGCGGTGACCCGCCCACGGGTGGTACGGCGGTCGGGCCGGCCCGTGGCGGGTGTCGGCCGTGTACGGTCCGGCCATGGGCAGCGGTGCGGGTGACGGCGGCGCGACGCCGGGTGCGTCCCCGGCGGGGGCCGGGGTGGCCCTGCTGGCGGCGACGATCACCGCCGAGGCGGTGACCAGGCTGCGGCACGCCGTCGCCGCCGCGGCCCGCGGGGCGGGGCTGACCGGCGTGGCCCTGGAGGACTTCGTGCTGGCGGTGCACGAGCTGGTCACCAACGTCGTCCGGCACGGCGGCGGCCGGGGCGCGCTGCGGCTGCGCCGCGACGGCGACGTGCTCAGCTGCGAGATCAGCGACAACGGCCCCGGCCTCGGCGACGTCCGGGTGGTGCTGCCCGCGCCCACCGAGGTCGGTCACCGCGGCCTGTGGCTGGCCCAGCAGCTCACCGACGGCCTCGAGATCCACGGCGACGACCGCGGCACGACCGCCCGGGTCACCGCCCGCATCTCCGCCGGGGCCGCCGGCGGGTGACGACACCCGCGCCGCGTTACCGCCCCGACCCCGCCCGCAGGCATACTTGCCGAACTTGCTCTCACCGCCGAGGCGGGCCCGCCCGCCCGGCTGGTCAGGTCCGGAGGATTGCGATGGTCGAGCGGTCGGCGGTACGGCGTGGCGCCACGGTTCCCAACCCGGCGGGCCCCGTGACGGATCCCGGGCTGCGGCAGCTGCTGGCCGGCCTGACCGCGGTGCGCGACGGCGACTTCGGCACCCGGCTGCCGGAGGACGCCGACGGCCTGCTGGGCGAGATCGCGACCGTCTTCAACGGCATGGTCGACCAGCTGTCGCTGTTCACCTCGGAGGTGACCCGGGTGGCCCGGGAGGTGGGCACCGAGGGCCAGCTCGGCGGTCAGGCCGAGGTCCCCGGGGTGTCCGGCACCTGGAAGGACCTGACCGACTCGGTCAACGCGATGGCCGGCAACCTCACCGACCAGGTGCGCGACATCGCCGAGGTGGCCACGGCGGTGGCCCGGGGCGACCTGTCGCAGAAGATCACCGTCGACGTGCGGGGCGAGATCCTGGAGCTGAAGAACACCATCAACACGATGGTGGACCAGCTGTCGTCGTTCGCCGACGAGGTGACCCGGGTGGCCCGGGAGGTGGGCAGCGAGGGCCGGCTCGGCGGCCAGGCCGAGGTGCCCGGCGTGGCGGGCACCTGGCGGGACCTCACCGACTCGGTGAACTTCATGGCCGGCAACCTGACCAGCCAGGTGCGCAACATCGCCCAGGTCACCACGGCGGTGGCCCGGGGCGACCTGTCGCAGAAGATCACCGTCGACGCCCGGGGCGAGATCCTGGAGCTCAAGAGCACCATCAACACGATGGTGGACCAGCTGTCGTCGTTCGCGGCCGAGGTCACCCGGGTGGCCCGCGAGGTGGGCACCGACGGCCGGCTCGGCGGCCAGGCACAGGTCAGCGGCGTCGCCGGCACGTGGCGGGACCTCACCGATTCGGTCAACTCGATGGCGGTGAACCTCACCGACCAGGTGCGCAGCATCGCCCAGGTGGCCACGGCGGTGGCCCGGGGCGACCTGTCGCAGAAGATCACGGTCACGGCGCACGGCGAGATCCTGGAGCTGAAGAACACCATCAACACGATGGTGGACCAGCTGTCGTCGTTCGCCGACGAGGTGACCCGGGTGGCCCGGGAGGTGGGCACCGAGGGCCGGCTCGGCGGCCAAGCCGACGTCAAGGGCGTCTCCGGCACCTGGAAGGACCTCACCGAGTCGGTGAACGTCATGGCCGACAATCTCACCGCCCAGGTGCGCAGCATCGCCGAGGTGACCACGGCCGTGGCCAAGGGCGACCTGACGCAGAAGATCCGCGTCGACGCCCGGGGCGAGATCCTCGCCCTCAAGGAGACCATCAACACGATGGTCGACCAGCTCTCCGCGTTCGCCGACGAGGTGACCCGGGTGGCCCGCGAGGTGGGCACGGAGGGCCGCCTCGGCGGCCAGGCCCGGGTGCTCAACGTCGGCGGTACGTGGAAGGACCTCACCGACAACGTCAACGAGATGGCCAACAACCTCACCAACCAGGTGCGCTCGATCGCGCTGGTCGCCACGGCGGTGGCCCAGGGCGACCTGAGCCGCAAGATCACGGTGGAGGCCAAGGGCGAGGTGGCCGTGCTCGCCCAGACCATCAACACCATGGTCGACACCCTCGGCGCGTTCGCCGACGAGGTGACCCGGGTGGCCCGCGAGGTCGGCACCGAGGGCCGCCTCGGCGGCCAGGCCCGCGTACCCAACGTGGCGGGCACCTGGAAGGACCTCACCGACAACGTCAACTCGATGGCCAACAACCTCACGGGGCAGGTGCGCAACATCGCCCAGGTGACCACCGCCGTCGCCCAGGGCGACCTGACCAAGAAGATCGACGTCGACGCCCGGGGCGAGATCCTGGAGCTGAAGACGACCATCAACACGATGGTGGACCAGCTGTCGTCGTTCGCGGCCGAGGTGACCCGGGTGGCCCGGGAGGTGGGCAGCGAGGGCCGGCTCGGCGGCCAGGCCGAGGTGGAGGGCGTCTCCGGCACCTGGAAGCGGCTCACCGAGAACGTCAACGAGCTGGCCGGCAACCTCACCCGGCAGGTCCGCGCCATCGCCGAGGTGACCAGCGCCGTGGCCACCGGCGACCTCACCCGCTCGATCACCGTGGACGCCCCCGGCGAGGTCGGCGAGCTGAAGGACAACATCAACTCGATGGTGGAGTCGCTGCGCGAGACCACCCGGACCAACCAGGAACAGGACTGGCTCAAGACCAACCTGGCCCGCATCGCCGGCCTCATGCAGGGCCACCGGGACCTGGAGGTCGTCGCCGGCCTGGTCATGGACGAGCTGGCCCCGCTGGTGTCCGCGCAGCTCGGGACGTTCCTGCTGATGGACGAGAACGCCGACACCCCCACCCTGCGGGTGGTCGGCGGCTACGGCCACCGCGCGGCCGGCCGCCGGTACACCCTCGGCGACTCCCTCGTCGGGCAGGCCGCGGCGAGCAAGCGGGCCATCGTGGTGGACGCCGTACCCGCCGACTACGTCACCGTCTCCTCCAGCCTCGGCGCGGCGGCCCCGCTGCACCTGGTCGTCCTGCCGATACTGTTCGAGGACCAGGTGCTCGGCGTGATCGAGCTGGCCAGCATGACCCGGTTCACCGAGGTGCACCGCAACTTCCTCGACCAGCTGATGGAGACCATCGGCGTCAACGTCAACACCATCGTGGCCAACGCCCGCACCGACGTGCTGCTCACGGAGTCGCAGCGCCTCGCCGCCGAACTGCAGGCCCGCTCCGAGGAGCTGCAGGCCCGCTCCGAGGAACTGCAACGCTCCAACGCCGAGCTGGAGGAGAAGGCGGCGCTGCTGGCCCGGCAGAACCACGACATCGAGACCAAGAACTCCGAGATCGAGCAGGCCCGCCAGGAGCTGGAGGCCCGCGCCCAGCAACTCGCCCTGGCCTCGAAGTACAAGTCGGAGTTCCTCGCCAACATGAGCCACGAGCTGCGTACGCCGCTGAACTCGCTGCTCATCCTCGCCCAGTTGCTGGCCCAGAACCCGACCCGCAACCTCACCCCGAAGCAGGTCGAGTACGCCACCGTCATCCACTCCGCCGGCGCCGACCTGCTCCAGCTCATCAACGACATCCTCGACCTGTCCAAGGTGGAGGCCGGGAAGATGGACATCAACCCGGAGACCGTCGAGCTGAGGGTGCTGCGCGACTACGTCGACGCGACGTTCCGCCCGCTGACCACCCCGCGCGGCCTCGAACTGGAGATCAGCACCGCCCCCGACGTGCCGGAGCGCCTGCACACCGACGAGCAGCGGCTACGGCAGGTGCTGCGCAACCTCGTCTCCAACGCGGTCAAGTTCACCGAGAGGGGCCGGGTGCAGCTGCACATCGAACGCGCCCGCCCGGACGAACTGCCGGAGATGTTCACGCCCGACGACACGGTGGTCGCGTTCCGGGTCGTCGACACCGGCATCGGGATCGCCGAGCAGCACCTCACCGCCATCTTCGACGCGTTCCAGCAGGCCGACGGCACCACCAGCCGCCGGTACGGCGGGACGGGGCTGGGGCTGTCGATCAGCCGGGAGATCGCCCACCTGCTCGGCGGCCGGATCACCGCCCGCAGCATCCTCGGCCAGGGCAGCACGTTCACCCTCTACCTGCCGGTCACCATGCCCATGCCCACGCCCACTCCCGCCTCCGGTCCCGCGTCGGCCCCCACCGTCACGGCGTCCCCCCGGGTGCCGGCCGGGCTGGACCTCGGCGCGGCGCTCGGCCCGCTCGGGCTGGCGACCGACGAGCGGCGGGTCCTCGTCCTCGAACACCACGACAAGGGGCTGCTGACCATGCTGGTCCACGGCGCGGTCGCCGGGCTCGCCGACGGCCAGCGGCCCGTGCAGGTGACCACCGCCGTGGACGCCCCGGCGGCGCTGGAGGCGCTGGCCGCGCACCGGCACCACTGCGTCATCGTGCACCTGGACCTGCCCGACGACAGCGGCGCCGTGCTGCTCAAGGCGCTGCACGACGATCCCGGGCACCAGGGCGTGCCGGTGCTGGCTTACCACGCCAAGCCCCTCACCGGTGGGCAGGACGCCCTGTTCCGGGCGATGGCCGGCAACCGGCCGGTCGAGATCCTCGGCAGCCTGGACGACCTGCGCGAGCGGATCGCCCTGCACCTGTCCGCGGCGCTGCCCGAGCACGTCGTGCCGCTCGCCCGACCCACCCGCGAGATCGCGCCGGCGGGGGAGGGTTACGCCACCGAGCTGGCCGGCCGCAAGGTCCTCGTGGTCGACGACGACGCGCGCAACGTCTTCGCCCTGACCAACATCCTGGAGCTGCACGGCATGGACGTCGTGTACGCGGAGAACGGCCGTCAGGGCATCGAGACGCTGATGCGCCACGACGACATCGACCTGGTGCTGATGGACGTGATGATGCCCGAGATGGACGGCTACGCCGCCACCGCCGCGATCCGGGCGATGCCGCGCTACGCCGACCTGCCGATCATCGCGGTCACCGCGAAGGCGATGCACGGCGACCGGGAGAAGAGCATCACCTCCGGCGCCAGCGACTACGTCACCAAGCCCGTGGACGCGGAGGACCTGCTCACCTGCATCCACCGCTGGCTCGACTCCTGACTCCCACGGGACCTCGTCGAGCCCGGCCAGCGGGTCGGCCAGCTCATCCATCCGGCGGTTCTACCAGGGCGGGCCGGGACGGAAACAGGGCTCAGCCCGGTTCCCGCGGCTGACAGACCCGCGGCGGCGGCTCGTCGACGTACCGGAGTTCCGGGCAGTAGCGGAGCGTGGGAGTGGGGGAGAGGGTCCACTCGTACCGAGCGGCCTGGTAACCCATGAACGTGATACGCCCGCAGCAGCGGAAGTGTCCGCCGGCCTCGTCGCGCAGCTCGCGGACCTGCGTCACCCCGTCGACCTCCAGGTCGACGCGCAGGTGGTAGTCCGACACGCCGGCCGGGAACGAGAGGCCGGCCGGCTCGGGGGCGGCCAGGTCGACCAGCAGCCGGACCGTCTGCCCCGGTGCGAGCACGTGCGGCCCGCGATCCGTCCGGACGTCGGGAGTGACCGTGGGGGTGGGACGGGACTCGCGGCAGGCCAACTCGACCCGTGGGCCCTGCTCCTGGTCCCGCGGGACCTGCGCGACCGGCACCGCCACGACGCTGTGGATCACCACGTCCACGCTGCGCGCGGCGTGCACGGTCAGCAGGTGCACGGGTTCGCCGCCGACGGGAACGGCCTCGTTCCGGCGCGCCCACGAGGCGAACTGCCGGCAGTCCCGCACCTGCCGCGGTGGGACCGTCCGGGCCTGTCGTTCCGGCACCTCGAACGTCAGTTCGTCGCTGTACCGGGTGCCGGCGAGCGTGGCGGTCAGCTCGACCGCGTCGGCGCTGCTCACCGTCGTACCGGCGGACGCCGGGCCGCCGGGGGCCGCCGCCCCGGGCGGCCCGGTCGGGCGGTCGCCGCCGGTGACGTCGAACAGGGCCTGGAGCAAGGCGAACGACAATGCGCAGGACAACGCCCACGTGGCGAGGAGCAGGGCGCGCCGGCGCCAGGCGACGCTCACAGCCGCGCCGCGAACGGGCCGGCGCCGTCGGGGACGAGGCCGCCGGTGAGGCTGGCGTGGTACCGCTCCTGGTAGTGGCGGGCCAGGCTGGTGCTGCGGAACGGCCGTCCGTCGTCGTCGGCGGTGACCACTCGCCTCTCGCCGTCGAGGTCGAGGTCGAAGTCGACGACCCACTCGCAGTACGACCGGTCCGTCTGCGCCTGCACATCGATGGTGAGCGGCTCACCCGGCGCCAGGGTCAGCGACCGGTCGTCCACGTACGCCCCGCCGAGGCGCTCGTCGGGTCCGGTGACCCGCGCGACGCTGTCGGGCTCGTCGAGGTCGAATCCGATCTTCAACGGCTCTCCGCCACCCTGGCTCTGCTGAAACACGTACGCGTGGGACAGGGGCGCCGAGCGGCGCAGCACCCGGGCCCGGATCTGGGTGACGAAGACCGGGGCGGCCCACTGCCCGACCACCGACAGTCGCACCCGGGTCAACAGCCGGTACGGGTGCTCGTCGCTGGCGCCCAGCGCCGCGCGGATGCCGCCCTCGAAGCCGTCGTCGGTCCAGAACGCCGCCGCGCCGAGCCTCCGCCGGACCTCGGCGGTCAGCGGCTTCGCCGCCACCCAGATCTTCGCGTCGTCGGACCGGTCGTAGTAGTAGGCGTTCAGCGACAGCGGGGCTTTCCGCCGGGCCTCCTCGCGCTTGGCCGCCTCCACCGCGCGGTCGTCGCGCACCGCCTGCCCGGGCGAGGTGAGCCGGTCGTCCAGCTCGGAGACCAGCGCGCTGACGATCGCGGTCGCGACCCCGCCGCCGGCCGCCCACAGCAGGCTCCGGCGCGAGAACGGCGCCTGGTTGTCCGCCTGAGCGGGCGGGTTGCCCGCGCCGCCCGGCGCCGCGCTGTCCCGCCGCCGTGGGCCGGCCCGGCCGGAGCGCCTGCCGCTCCCCGCCACCGGGGCGCTCCCGTCCGGGTCCTGCGTCGGCGTGGCCGGGGCTGTCTGCGGCCGGCGCCGACCCGGCCGCTTGCTGGGTTTGGACGGCGGCACATGTCCCCCTCGAACGGGCTCCGGCGGTCCCCCGATTCTAGGGAGTGAGGCAAGTGGACGGTCATCCGCCGTCTCAGAAGCAAGTGTGACGCCGAGCAAGGTAACCGCACCACACCGGCGGCCGTCCGGATGCGTCCGCATCGCGGTGTGGACATCCATGGACCAGGGCTGGTAGGCAGGCAGGCGTGCGGATCGTTTCACTCCTGCCGGCGGCCACGGACATCGTCGCGATGCTCGGTCACGCCGACAGCCTGGTCGGTCGTACGCACGAGTGCGACTGGCCACCGGAGCAGGTGGCCGGCGTTCCGGTGGTGACCGGGACGACGCTGCCGCAACAGCTGACGAGCCGGGAGATCTCGGCGGCCACCACCGGCGGCGAGCATCGTGGCTCGTCGCTGTACCAGCTCGACGTCGCCCTGCTGGACGGGCTGCGTCCGGATCTGATCCTCACCCAGGATCTGTGTGCGGTCTGCGCGGTCTCGTACGAGCGCGTCAACGAGGCGGTCCGGGTGATCGACCTGGACACGAGGGTGTTGTCGTTGGAGGCGCGCACCATCGGCGGGATCCTCGACACCGTCGACGCGGTGGCGGCGCTCCTCGGCGCCGAGGATCAGGCGGCGCGGATCAGGGCGGACGCGGATCGGCGTCTGGCGGCTCTGCCCGGGCCGGCGGCAGCTGCGCCGACGGTGCTGTTCGTCGAGTGGCTCGACCCGCTGATGCCCGGCGGGCACTGGGTGCCGGACCGGCCGGGCCCGCGTGTCGTCGACGGGGCGGAGATCCTCGCCGCCGTTCTGGCCGGTCGACCCGACCGGCGGGCCCGGCGCGTGGACCGGCACGGCCGCGCGGCGTAGCGGGCGCCGCACGTACTCGGGTCGAGAGCGCCACCCGACGTGGCGCGGCAGGGACCACCGGCAGGTGAGCCGGCGGCGTGGCCGGGAAAGCGGCCGGATGCCCGACCTGACCCTCTTCCTCGGCGGCGACGTGATGACCGGCCGGGGTGTGGACGCGATCCTGCCCACGCCCGGCCCGCCCGAGCTGCGCGAGCCGGCGGTACGCGACGCCCGCGACTACGTCGACCTCGCCGAGGCCGCCAACGGGCCGGTCCCGTGCCCGGCACCCCCGGCCTGGCCCTGGGGCGACGCGCTCGACCTGCTCGACGAACTGCGGCCGGACGTCCGGGTGGTCAACCTGGAGACCGCGGTGACCGGCCGGGGAACGCACGCGCCGGCCAAGGCGATCCACTACCGGATGCACCCGCCGAACCTGGCCTGCCTCACCGCGGCCCGGCTCGACGTGTGCGCGCTGGCCAACAACCACGTCCTCGACTTCGGCCCGGTGGGGCTCACCGACACCCTCGACGCCCTGGCCGGCGCCGGCATCGCCACCGCCGGCGCGGGCCGGGACGCGGCGTCGGCCGGCAGACCCGCCCGGGTGCCGCTCGGCCAGGGCCACGACCTGCTCGTCTGGTCGGTGGCCGCGCCGTCCAGCGGCGTGCCCCCGTCCTGGGCGGCCACCGCCGACGCGCCCGGGGTGGCGTACCTGCCGGAGGTCTCGGCAGCCTCCGCCGACGCGCTGGCCGGGCGGATCGCCGCCGTGGCCGGGCCCGGGGACCGGGTGCTGGTCTCCGTGCACTGGGGCACCAACTGGGGGTACGACGTGCCGCCCGAGCACGTCGACTTCGCCCACCGGCTCATCGACGCCGGCGTGGACCTGGTGCACGGCCACTCCTCGCACCACCCCAGGCCGGTGGAGGTGTACCGCGACCGGCTGGTCCTCTACGGCTGCGGCGACCTGATCGACGACTACGAGGGAATCCACGGACGGGAGGAGTACCGGCCGCAGCTGCGGCTGCTGTGGCTACCGGCTCTCGACCCGGCCACCGGCGCGCTGCGACGGCTACGGGCCGCCCCGCTGCGGATGCGCCGGATGCGGCTGCAACGGGCCGCGCCCGAGGAGGCCCGCTGGCTGGCCGAACTGCTCGGCGGCTTCGGCCCGCCGGGCACGCCCGGGTTCGCCGCCGCGCCCGACGGACTGCTGACCCTGCGCCCCCGCTGACCCCACGTCCGTGCCGGGCGGGACACCCGACGGGGAGGCGGCGTGAAGAGGGCGTTAAGAAACGCCGGACCGGCGTGATGATCGCGTTATAGCCCCTGTCGCCGAGGAGCGGGTGGCGTTGTGATTGCTCGGCGCGGCCGGTAGGCGGCCGTGACGACCCGTTCCGGAGGAGTCAGAGGTGTCTGACGTGGTGTTCGTGGGGTTGACGGTGGCGCTGTTCGCGGCGCTCGCCCTCGTCGTGCGGGGGGTGGAGAGGCTGTGAGCGTCGTCAACGCCGTCGGTCTGGTGCTGGCGGCCGGCCTGGCCGTGTTCCTGGTGGTCGCCCTGCTGTTCCCGGAGCGATTCTGATGAGCACGGCCACCGCCGGTGTGCTGTTCGTCCTCTCGCTGCTGGTGGCGCTGGCCGCCGTGCACAGAACGTTCGGCGACTACCTGTACCGGGTGGTCGCCGGCACCCGGCACTCCCGCTTCGAGCGGGGCGTCTACCGCCTGGTCGGGGTGAATCCGACGGCCGGGCAGTCCTGGGGCGTGTACGCCCGCAGCGTGCTCGCCTTCTCCGCCGTGTCGATCCTGTTCCTCTACGGGTTCCTGCGGCTGCAGAACCACCTGTGGCTGTCGCTGGGCTTCGACCCGGTGGTCCCGCACGGAGCGTGGAACACGGCCGTGTCGTTCGTGACCAACACGAACTGGCAGTGGTACTCGGGTGAGTCGACCATGGGCCACCTGGTGCAGATGGCCGGCCTGGCGGTGCAGAACTTCGTCTCCGCCGCGGTCGGCATCGCCGTCGCGGTCGCCCTGGTACGCGGATTCGCCCGCGGCCGTACCGGCGAACTGGGTAACTTCTGGGTCGACCTGACCCGGATCACCCTGCGCGTCCTGCTGCCGATCTCCGTGGTCGGCGCGCTCGCCCTGATGGTCGGCGGCGTCGTGCAGAACCTGTCGGCGGGCGGCGACGTGACCACCCTGACCGGCGGCACCCAGACCATCACCGGCGGGCCGGTGGCCAGCCAGGAGGTCATCAAGGAACTGGGCACCAACGGCGGCGGCTTCTACAACGTCAACAGCGCCCACCCGTTCGAGAACCCGACCACGTGGACCAACTGGCTGGAGGTCTTCCTGCTCCTGGTGATCCCGTTCAGCCTGCCCCGGGTGTTCGGTCGTACGGTCGGCCAGCTCCGGCAGGGGTACGCGATCGTCGCCGTCATGGGAATCCTGGCGATCGCCGGCATCGCCCTGACCAACGCCTTCGAGCTGTCCGGCCACGGCACGGTGCCGCAGGCCGTCGGCGCGGCGCTGGAGGGCAAGGAGGTCCGGTTCGGCGTGTCGAACTCGGCGACCTTCGCCGCCGCGACCACGCTCACCTCGACCGGCGCGGTGAACTCGTTCCACGACTCCTACACCGCGCTCGGCGGGATGATGCCGCTCGTCAACATGATGCTCGGCGAGGTGGCCCCCGGCGGCGTCGGTGCCGGCCTCTACGGCCTGCTGATCCTCGCGGTGACCACCGTGTTCGTCGCGGGCCTGATGGTCGGCCGGACCCCGGAATACATCGGAAAGAAGATCGGCGCCCGCGAGATCAAGCTGGCCTCGCTGTACTTCCTGGTCACTCCCGCGCTGGTGTTGATCGGCGCGGCGGCAGCCGTCGCCACCGGCAACAACTCCACCGCGCTCAACACCGGCCCGCACGCCCTGTCCGAGGTCGTCTACGCGTTCACCTCCGCGAGCAACAACAACGGCTCCGCGTTCGCCGGCATCACGGTGAGCACGCCGTGGTGGAACACCGCGCTGGGGCTGTGCATGCTGCTCGGCCGGTTCCTGCCGATCATCCTCGTGCTCGCGCTGGCCGGTTCCCTGGCCCGCCAGCAGCCCACCCCCGCCTCCGAGGGCACCCTGCCGACCCACCGGCCGTTGTTCGTGGGGATGGTCGTCGGCGTCACGGTGATCCTCGTCGCGCTGACCTTCCTGCCCGCCCTCGCGCTCGGCCCCCTGGCCGAAGGGCTGTGACCACCGTGAGAGAGAAGGACATGACCACCTCCACGCCGGCGCCGCACGGCACCGCCGACGCGGCGACCGCCGGCACGCCGGCCACCCGGGGCAGCCGGGGTGGCGGGCTGCTCGACCCGGCGCAGCTCGTCCGGTCCCTGCCGGACGCGCTGCGCAAGCTCGACCCGCGCACCCTGTGGCACAACCCGGTCATGCTGATCGTCGAGATCGGCGCGGCCTTCACCACGGTCCTCGCGGTGACCGACCCGTCGGTGTTCGCCTGGGCGATCACCGTCTGGCTGTGGCTGACGGTCGTCTTCGCCAACGTCGCCGAGGCGGTCGCGGAGGGCCGCGGCAAGGCCCAGGCCGCCGCCCTGCGCAGGGCGAAGACGGATACCGTCGCCACCCGCGTCCCCGACTGGACCGCGGGCGCCGTGCCCGGCGCCTGCCGCACCGAGAGCGTCCCGGCGCCACAGCTGCGGCAGGGCGACATCGTCGTGGTCGCGGCCGGCGAGATCATCCCCGGCGACGGGGACGTCGTCGAGGGCATCGCCAGCGTCGACGAGTCCGCCGTCACCGGCGAGTCCGCCCCGGTCATCCGGGAGTCCGGCGGGGACCGCAGCGCGGTCACCGGCGGCACGAGGGTGCTCTCCGACCGGATCATCGTCAGGATCACCCAGAAGCCGGGGGAGAGCTTCATCGACCGGATGATCGCCCTGGTCGAGGGCGCCAACCGGCAGAAGACCCCGAACGAGATCGCGCTGAACATCCTGCTGGCCGCGCTGACGATCGTCTTCCTGCTGGCCGTCGTCACCCTCCAGCCGTTGGCGATCTCCGCCAAGAACTTCCAGGCCGCCGCGCCGGACACCGGCGCGATCACCGACGCCGGGGTCACCGGCGTCGTGCTGGCCTCCCTGCTGGTCTGCCTCATCCCGACCACCATCGGGGCGCTGCTGTCCGCGATCGGCATCGCCGGCATGGACCGGCTGGTGCGGCGCAACGTGCTGGCGATGAGCGGCCGCGCCGTCGAGGCGGCCGGCGACGTCAACACCCTGCTGCTGGACAAGACCGGAACGATCACCCTGGGCAACCGGCAGGCCGCCGAGTTCCTCCCGGTCGACGGTCTCGGGGCGGCGGCGGTCGCCGACGCCGCGCAGCTGTCCAGCCTGGCCGACGAGACCCCCGAGGGACGCTCGATCGTGGTGCTGGCCAAGCGCGAGTTCGGCCTGCGGGAACGCGAGCCCGGCCTGATTCCGCACGCCACCTTCGTCCCGTTCACCGCGCAGACCCGGATGAGCGGCGTCGACCTGACCCCGAACGCGACCGCCGGCGGAGGCGCCACCGGACCCGCGCGGCGGATCCGCAAGGGTGCCGCCGCCGCGGTGCTGAAGTGGGTACGCGAGAACGGCGGTCACCCGACCGAGCAGGTCGGTCGGCTGGTGGACGAGATCAGCGGCATCGGCGGCACGCCGCTGGTGGTGGCCGAGCACGTGGCCGGAGAGCCGGCCCGGGCGCTCGGGGTCGTCCACCTCAAGGACGTGGTGAAAGCCGGCATGCGGGAGCGGTTCGACGAGATGCGCCGGATGGGGATCCGGACCGTGATGATCACCGGTGACAACCCCCGTACCGCGAAGGCCATCGCGGACGAGGCCGGCGTGGACGACTTCCTCGCCGAGGCGACGCCGGAGGACAAGCTCGCGCTGATCCGCAGGGAGCAGGAGGGGGGCCGGCTGGTCGCCATGACCGGCGACGGCACCAACGACGCGCCCGCCCTCGCGCAGGCCGACGTCGGCGTGGCGATGAACACCGGCACGTCGGCCGCCAAGGAGGCCGGCAACATGGTCGACCTCGACTCCGACCCGACCAAACTGATCGAGATCGTCGAGATCGGCAAGCAGTTGCTGATCACCCGAGGTGCGCTGACCACCTTCTCGATCTCCAACGACATCGCGAAGTACTTCGCGATCGTCCCCGCCATGTTCGCCGGCATCTATCCTTCGCTGGATCGCCTGAACATCATGCGGCTGGCCAGCCCCGAGTCGGCGATCCTGTCCGCGGTCGTCTTCAACGCGATCATCATCGTCGCGCTGATCCCGCTCGCGCTGCGCGGCGTGCGCTACCGCCCGGCCGCCGCGTCGAAGCTGCTCAGCCGCAACCTGCTGATCTACGGCCTCGGCGGCATCATCGTGCCGTTCCTCGGCATCAAACTCATCGACCTGCTCGTCCAGTTCATTCCAGGAATCTCGTGATGCGTCTTCCCGGTTGGCTCGCCCAGCATTTGGCCGCCCTGCGCGCGCTGCTCGTCTTCACCGTGCTCCTCGGCCTCGCCTATCCCCTCGCCCTGGTCGCGGTCGGCCGGGTTCCCGGCCTCGCCGGCAGGGCCGACGGGTCACCCGTCACGGTCGGCGGCAGGGCCGTCGGCAGCGCGCTGATCGGCCAGTCCTTCACCGACGCCGACGGCAACCCCGTACCGCGCTACTTCCAGTCCCGCCCCTCCGCCGCCGGCGGCGGCTACGACCCCACCGCCACCGCGGCCAGCAACCTCGGCCCGGAGGACATCGTCGACACCGTCGCCGCCAGTCCCGGCGGCTCGGCGCGGAGCCTGCTCACCCAGGTCTGCGCCCGCAGCAGGGCGGTCGGCGAACTCGACGGCGTCGACGGGAGCCGACCGTACTGCACCCCGGACGGGGTCGGCGCCGTGCTGGCGGTGTTCCACCGCGACGGGCTGACCGGCCCGGTCACCCGCGTGGTCAGCGTCAACCAGACGGCGCCCGCCACTCCCTTCCTCGCCCGCTACGAGGGCGTGCCGGTGGAACTGGCGAAGCCCGGCGAGGACTACCGGGCCGCCGGGGCGACCATCGTCCCCGTCCGGGGCGACGCCCCCGCCGAGCCCGCGGTGCCCGCCGACGCGGTCACCGCCAGCGGCAGCGGCCTCGACCCGCACATCTCCCCGGCGTACGCGCAGATCCAGGTGGCCCGGGTGGCACGCGAGCGCGGCGCGGACCCGGCCGCGGTCCGGCGCCTCGTTCAGGAACACACCACCGGCCGGTCGCTCGGCTTCATGGGCGAACCCGGCGTGAACGTGTTGGAGCTCAACCTCGCCCTCGACGAGAAGTTCCCGGCACGCTGACACCGCGGGGCCGGGCTGGGACGATCGACATCGTCCCGGCCCGGTGCCTGGCCCCCCGCCCACCGGTCGCGCTGTGGAGAGGACTCCTGCCGTGCCACGAGGGGAACTACGCATCTACCTCGGTGCCGCACCGGGCGTCGGCAAGACCTACGCCATGCTCGAGGAGGCCCGGCGACGGGCCGAACGCGGCACCGACCTCGTGATCGGCCTGGTCGAGACCCACGGCCGACCCCACACCGCCGCGATGATCGGCGATCTGGAGATCGTCCCCCGCCGCACGATCACCTACCGGGGCGCCACCTTCACGGAGATGGACCTCGACGCGGTCCTGGCCCGCCGCCCCGAGGTCGCCGTGGTCGACGAACTCGCCCACACCAACGTCCCCGGCACCCGAAACGAGAAGCGCTGGCAGGACGTCCAGGAGCTCCTCGACGCCGGGATCACCGTGCTCACCACGGTCAACATCCAGCACCTGGAGTCCCTCAACGACGTCGTCGCCCAGATCACCGGCACCACCCAACGGGAGACCGTCCCCGACCGGACCGTCCGCGCGGCCGAGCAGGTCGAACTGGTCGACATGACCCCGGAGGCGCTGCGCCGCCGGATGGCCCACGGCAACATCTACCGCCCCGACAGGATCGACGCCGCGCTCGGCAACTACTTCCGCGTCGGCAACCTCACCGCCCTGCGCGAACTGGCTCTGCTCTGGCTCGCCGACAAGGTCGACGAGCAACTCGGCACCTACCGCGCCCAGCAGGGCATCTCCGCCACCTGGGAGGCCCGCGAACGCGTCGTCGTCGCGCTCACCGGCGGACCCGAGGGGGAGACGCTGATCCGCCGGGCCGCCCGCATCGCCGCGCGCAGCAAGGGCGCCGACCTGCTCGCCGTGCACGTCGCCCGCAGCGACGGGCTCGCCGGCGCCGACCCGGCCCAACTCGCCCGGCAGCGGGTGCTCGTGGAGAGCCTCGGCGGCACCTACCATCAGGTCCTCGGCACGGACATCCCCGCCGCGCTGCTCGACTTCGCCCGCGGCGTCAACGCCACCCAGCTCGTGCTCGGCGCCAGCCGCCGCGGCCGGTTCGCGCAGATCCTCTCCCGCGGTGTCGGCGTCACCACCACCGCGCTGTCCGGGCCGATCGACGTCCACCTGGTCACCCACCCCGAGGCCGGGCGCGGCCGGCGCGCGGCCGAGGCGCCGGCCGCGCTGTCCCGCCGCCGCCGGTTGCTCGGGTACGCCCTCGCCCTGCTCGGCATGCCGCTGCTCACCCTGCTGCTGGCGGCGTTGCCCGACCTCACCCTGACCAACGACATCCTGATCTTCCTCACCGCCGTCGTCGGCGTCGCCCTGGTCGGCGGGCTCTGGCCGGCGCTGCTCGCCGCCCTCGGCGGCTCCCTGCTGCTCAACTGGTTCTTCACCCCGCCCTTCCACACGCTGACCATCGCCGAGGCCGACAACCTGCTCGCCCTCGGCGTCTTCGTCGGCGTCGCCATCGCCGTGAGCGGGGTCGTCGACGTGGCCGCCCGGCGTACCAGGGAGGCCGCCCGCGCGTCCGCCGACGCGCAGACGCTCGCCACCGTCGCCGGCAGCGTGCTGCGCGGCGAGCGCCCGCTGCCGGCCCTGCTCGAGCGGCTCCGGGAAACCTTCGCGCTGCGCGCGGTCAGCGTGCTCGAGTCGGTCGAGACCACGGGCGGGCGCCCGGACCGGGCCTGCGAGGAGGCCGCGTGGCGGGTCGTCGCCAGCGTCGGCGAAGCCCCGGCACCGAACCCCGGCGCGGGGGAGACCGCCGTACCCGTCGACGACCGGCTCACCGTCGTGCTCTGCGGCCGGCGGCTGGAGGCCGCCGACCGGCGCATCATCGAGGCGTTCGCCGCGCAGGCCGCCGTCGCGCTACGCCAGGAGCGCCTCGCCGAGCAGGCCGCCGCCGCCCGCCCGCTCGCCGAAGCGGACCGGATGCGCACCGCGCTGCTCGCCGCGGTCAGCCACGACCTGCGCACCCCCCTCGCCTCGGCGAAAGCCGCCGTGTCCAGCCTGCGCAGCCACGACGTCGATTTCGACCCCGAGGACCAGGCCGAGCTGCTCGCCACCGCCGACGAGTCCCTCGACCGGCTCGGCCGCCTCGTCGCCAACCTGCTCGACATGAGCCGCCTCCAGGCCGGGGCGCTGGGCGTCCACCCCATCCCCATCGGCCTGGAGGACGCCGTACCCCGGGCCCTTGACGAACTCGGCCCGCCCGCGGTCGACGTGCGCACCGACATCCCCGCCGACCTGCCCGCCGCCACCGCCGATCCCGGCCTGCTGGAGCGGGTCCTGGTCAACATCGTCGCCAACGCCCTGCGCCACAGCCCACCCGGGCAGCCACCCACCATCACCGCCAGCGCACACTCCGGCCAGGTCGAACTACGGGTCATCGACACCGGCCCCGGCATCGCCGAGGACCAGTGGGAACACGTCTTCCTGCCCTTCCAGCGCCTCGGCGACCGCGACAACACCACCGGCGTCGGTCTCGGCCTCGCCCTGTCCCGCGGTCTCGCCGAGGCCATGGGCGGCAGCATCACCCCCGAAACCACCCCCGGGGGGGGCCTCACCATGGTGCTGCGGCTGCCCGCCGCCACACCGACCGAACCCACGGAGGGCCCGCAGGCATGAGCCGCATCCTCGTCGTCGACGACGAACCCCAGATCCTGCGGGCCCTGCGCATCAACCTGCGTGCCCGCGGCTACGACGTCGACGTCGCCGCCACCGGCGCCGCCGCGCTCAAGGCCGCCGCCGGCCACCCACCCGACCTCGTCGTGCTCGACCTCGGCCTGCCCGACCTCGACGGCGTCGACGTCATCCGGGGGCTCCGTGGCTGGACCACCGTCCCCATCATCGTGCTCTCGGGCCGCGCCGGCAGCGACGACAAGGTCACCGCCCTCGACGCCGGCGCCGACGACTACGTCACCAAACCCTTCGGCATCGACGAACTCCTCGCCCGCATCCGCGCCGTCACCCGTCGCCTCAACACCGCCGACGCCACCGCTGGGCCGGCAAGCAGCCTCGTCCGCGTGGGGCGCCACACGGTCGACCTCGCCGACCGGGTCGTGACGCGGGACGACGGCGTCGAGGTCCGGCTCACCCCCACCCAGTGGGGCGTACTCGAAAAGCTGCTGCGCCACCCCGGCAAGCTGATCACCCAACGTCAGCTGCTGCACGACGTGTGGGGGCCGGGATACCAGGACGAGACGGGCTACCTGCGCCAGTACATGGCCCAGCTCCGCCGCAAGCTCGAGGACAATCCCGCCCGCCCCCGGCACCTGATCACCGAGCCCGGCATGGGCTACCGCTACCGCCCCTGACCGGGCGGAACACGTCACGGGCGAGGTGGCGCAGCGAGGCGGCGTACGAGGAACCGGCGTCCCCATGCCGGCCACCCGCGCGGCGGGGAGGCGTCGTTTTTGAGGTTGACCGCGTGGGATAGTGTGATGTCGGTCGTTCGAGGACGTCGACCCGACCAAGCAGGTCAAGACGCTGCTCGCCACCGAGGGCGTCACGGTCGTCGGCGAGGAGACGGTGAACGGGGCGCGCACGGTCCACTACACCGTCACCACCCCCGTGGCGACCTACCTCGGGCAGCTCGACGCCGAGTTGCGGTCGGGCGTCGAGCAGGAACTGGCCAAGCAGGGCGTCAAGGAGATCAAGATCGACCTCTGGGTCGACGAGCAGTACCAGCCGCGCCGGGCAGCCATGGTCATGGGCAACATGGGCGACATGACGGTCGACTACACCGACTACGGCAAGGCGGTGAACATCGAGACCCCGCCTCCCGCGGAGACCGCGGACTTCGCCGAGATGCTGGAGGGCCTCAAGGACCTGACCGCGGGCAACTGACCTGAGTCGCGGCACTGCCCGGCCGGTGCGGAGACGCACCGGCCGGGCAGTGCCGTCCCAGGAGGACGTCGTACCGGTCGCCGGCCCAACCAGGAGGCGTACGGGTAGCGGCGTTCGGTGACCGGCCACCGGTCTCCTTCAGGGTCCCCGTCACACGGACCGGCAGGCCCCGCCCAGCGGCTCGATCTCCTCGGGGCGGAAGTGACGCGGGTGGCCGTACCAGTGGTGCGGGTCCGCGCCCGGGTCGTCGTCCAGGCTCACGGCCAGGAACCGTGACCCGTCCGCGGCGAGCAGCACCTGCTCCACCCGGCCGGTACGCCCGTCCAGGAACAGGTCGTACGCGTCGCTGTCCCGCCGGCGCGGGCGCAGCCGGACCCGGCTGCCCCGGGACAGCGGGATGCCCGCGACGAGGACCCGCTCGGTCTCCGGCGCGACGGTCGCGTCGGCGCCCCGCTCCCACCAGGGCGTCGTGTCGGCCCCCGGCCCCCACCAGGGCCCGGCGGCGCCGCCCTTCCGACGCCCGGGCTCCGGCGTCCGGACGGCACCACGCGACCGCTCGACCCCCTTCGACGCCCGGGCGTCGACGCGGTCGACGGTGGCGGCGGCGCGGGGTCGAGGGTGGTCGGTGAGGACTGTCGGCGACGAGAGCAGAACATCGGATCTGCCCGGCTCGCCGGCGAGCACCGGAAAGGTGTGCACGTTGCGGCACTCCCACGCGGCGGACGCCGCCCACGGCGGCGGATCGAGCAGCGACAGGAATCGCCCCCGGTCCACGGCGATCAGGGTGTGCGTCGCGAGCAGGCAACACCGTAGGGTCGCTTCGCGTGGGCCGTCCGCCGGCGTCGTCCGGCTGGTGTTCACGACCCGGACGGCGAGCCGCAGCAGCCGCGACGGCGTCCGACACGGGACGGCCCAGACGCTCACCGACGCGGACAGCGGCCACCGTCGGCGCACCACCCGCCCCACCGCCCCGCCCCGGCCGTCCACCAGCGGCTCGACGTCCTCGCCGCCCGGTACCCGTACGTCGAGGCGGCGCCCGCGCCGCAGCTCCGCGAGCGAAGCCTCGATCCCGAACCCACGCGGCACCGCCTCGTCGAAGCCGAACTCCGTGCGGCCCCCGGCGTCGAACCCGTCGACCGGCCGGCAGGCCCCGTCGGCGCCGCGTGCCTCCACGAACCGGCGTTGCAGGTGCAGGAACCGCAGCCCGATCCGGACGACCGCGCCGTCCGGGGCGTCCGTCAGGCACTGGGTCAGCTGCCACGACGACTCGGCCGGGCCCGCCCCAGCGCCGTCGACCGGGCCGCGCGTCGCCGCCCAGTCCGGTGGTACGAGGACACCGGTCCACCGGCGGGCCCGGCTCCGTGACCGGCGGCGGGCATGCACCGGGTAGCCGGCGTAGAGGATGGCCTCCGCGACCGCCTCGGCGCCGCCGAAACCGGTGCTCGGGCAGTGCGCGATCATCGGCTCGACCCCCGTCTCCAGACCCGTCACCCTGGTCTAACCCGTTGCGCCGGCTAGCGCCGACAGGTGACCACGGCACTCACCGGATCGGGCGACCCGACGGGGTGCCCTCGGCGGGCCGCACCCGCGGACGAGGACAGCCGCGGGACCGCCTTTGCGGCGGCCCGGCGCCTCCACTACTCGCAGCGGTCCTCGGAGCCACGGCCGAAGGGCTCGCAGCAGTCCGGGCGGTGCCGGTACACCCGCAGGTCGCGGCCGTGGACCTGGCTGACATCGGTGGTGCGCTCGTACAGGCAGGCGCCCCAGACGACGCTCTCCGGGCCGCCCCGCACGACCCGCCCGTCACCGGGGCCGCCGCGCAACACCACGTCCACGGAATCGACCGTACGGCCGCGCCGTCCCGGCCGGAGCGGTCTCGAAGGAATCCCTTACGCCCGGGCCGGCCCGGGCGACTCGCCGTCGTGCGGGGACGTCGTGTCGGATGTCCCCGCGCCCTGCCGTCGCTGACGTCAGATACTGGGCGGGTAGCCACCCTACGGGACCGGAGGATGAGCGATGAGGCTTGGCCTGCACTACTGGAACTTCTCCACGCCCGCCGATCCGGCGCGGACGGCCGCGACACTGGCCGAGACCGCCCGGATCGCGGAGCAGGCCGGCGTCTCCGCGTTCACCGTGATGGACCACTACTTCCAGATGGAGTTCCGGACGTCGGCCGAGGAGCCGATGCTGGAGGCGTACACGACGCTCGGCTACGTGGCCGCGCAGACCGAGCGGATGACGCTCGGGGTGCTGGTGACCGGGGTGATGTACCGCCACCCGGGGCTCCTCGCCAAGATCGTCACCACCCTGGACGTGCTCTCCGGCGGTCGCGCCCGGCTCGGCATCGGCGCGTCGTGGTACGAGCGCGAGCAGCGCGGGCTGGGCGTCCCGGTCGTCCCGGTCGCCGAGCGCTTCGAGCGACTGGAGGAGACGCTGCGCATCTGCCTGCAGATGTGGGGCGACGACAACGGCCGGTTCGACGGCAGGCACTACCAGCTCGCGGAGACGCTCAACGTGCCCGCGCCGATCAGCCGGCCGCACCCCCCGATCATGATCGGCGGCGGCGGCGAGAAGAAGACGCTCTGGCTCGTGGCCCGCTACGCCGACGCGTGCAACCTGTTCGGCACCAGCCCGGCGGAGGTCGCGCACAAGCTGGAGGTGTTGCGCGGGCACTGCGCCGCCGAGGGCCGGGACTACGACCGTATCGAGAAGACGGTGCTGGTCATGCGGCCGCCCCTGGCCGACCCCGACGCGTTCCTGGCGGAGGTGGCCGAGTACGCCGCGCTCGGCGTGACCGAGGTGCAGACGATGCCCGACCGGCACCCGGTGGAGTTCACGCAGCAGCTCGCCGAGCGGGTCGTACCGCGGCTGGCCGAGATCGGCTGACCGCCCCGCGCCCACGGCCAGCCCGGACCGCGCCGGTCCGGGCTGGCCGCGTCGCGCCGCTCACCTCCCGTCGGGGAACTCCCGGATCGCGGTCGTGACCTCCTGCCCGGTGACGTGGCGGGCCAGCCCGGCCCGACCAGGGCCGCAGTGAAGAGCGAGGCGAGGGCGCCGGGCTGGCGCATCTGAAATTTTAGTGTAATGTCAGCGCCCGGTTGGGGTGCCTCCGGGCATGCCTCGCCGCGCGTTGCCAACCGCGCCCGCCCGGCGGGCCGCCTCGGCCGCACAGCGAATTCCGTCGATGCAAGGAGGATGAGAGTGGATGCCGTTACGAGCCCGCCGTCCCCGGTCAACGAAGCGACCCTGAGTTACGCCCCCGGCAGCCCGGAACGGACGGCGCTGGAGCAGGAGCTGGCGTGGCAGGAGGGTCAGGAGGTGGAACTGACCGCCGCGATCGGTGACCGCCGCCGGATGGGTGGGGGGGCGGAGATCGCGGTGGTGCAGCCGCACGACCACCGCCACGTGCTCGGGGTGATGCGCAACTCCACCCGGGCCGACACCGAGGACGCCATCAGGGCGGCAGGGGACGCGGCGCCCGGCTGGCGCGAGCTTTCCCTCGATGACCGCGCCGCGATCCTGCTCAAGGCCGCCGACCTGCTGGCCGGTCCGTGGCGCCAGCGACTCAACGCCGCGACGATGCTGGGCCAGTCGAAGACCGCCGTCCAGGCCGAGATCGACTCCGCGTGCGAGCTGGCCGACTTCTGGCGGTTCAACGTCCACTACGCCCGGCAGATCGTGGGCGAGCAGCCGGTGGCGAACTCCCGGGGCGTGTGGAACCGCACGGATTACCGCCCCCTGGAGGGCTTCGTCTACGCCGTCACCCCGTTCAACTTCACCGCGATCGCGGGCAACCTGCCGACCGCGCCGGCTTTGATGGGCAACACGGTGCTCTGGAAGCCCGCGCCGACCCAGCAGCTCGCCGCGAGCCTGATCATGGAGTTGCTGGAGGAGGCCGGCCTGCCGCCCGGCGTGATCAACATGTTGCCGGGCGACGGCCTCGACGTCTCGGCGGTGGCGCTCGCCCATCGCGACCTGGCCGGCATCCACTTCACCGGCTCCACCGCGACGTTCCAGCACCTGTGGTCGACGGTGGGGGCGAACCTCGGGGGCTACCGGTCGTACCCCCGGATCGTCGGCGAGACCGGCGGGAAGGGCTTTGTGCTCGCGCACGGCTCGGCTGATCCGGATGTGCTGCGGGTGGCGCTGCTGCGGGGCGCGTTCGAGTATCAGGGGCAGAAGTGCTCGGCCGCCTCCCGGGCGTACGTGGCCCGGTCGGTGTGGGAGCGGGTGCGTGACCCGCTGCTCGCCGAGGTGGAGGCGCTGACGATGGGCGACGTCACCGACCTGTCCCACTTCATGGGGGCGGTGATCGACGCTCGGGCGTTGGGCCGGCACCGGGCCGTGATCGACCGGGCTCGCCAGCGGGACTCCCTGACGGTGCTCGTCGGTGGCGAGGTCGACGACTCTGTCGGGTACTTCGTCCGCCCGACCGTCGTGCACAGCACCGACCCCACCGACGAGATGTTCCGCACGGAGTACTTCGGGCCGATCCTGGCGGTGCACGTCTTCGACGACGACGCCTTCACCGACGCGGTCGACCAGGTGGAGTCCCTCTCGTCGTACGCGCTGACCGGCGCGGTCGTTGCCCGCGACCGGGCGGCGATCGCCTGGGCCAGCCAACGGCTGCGGTTCGCCGCCGGCAACTTCTACGTCAACGACAAGCCGACCGGGGCGGTCGTCGGGCAGCAGCCGTTCGGCGGGTCCCGTGCCTCCGGCACCAACGACAAGGCGGGTGCGGCGTCGAACCTGGCCCGCTGGATCTCGCCGCGCTCGATCAAGGAGACCTTCGACCCGCCCCGGGACCACCGTTACCCCCACATGGGCTCCCGCTGACTGGCTCCTACCAGCCAGAACGCCCTCTGGACTCACCCGCCGATCAGGTGTACCGTCCTGCACACTTCACTAACATTTCACTGAAATTCCCATCACCCCCCATTGCTTCATGACCATCGACACGGAGGTGTCAGATGAAGAGGTCACTCCGCTCCCTCGGCGTCACCGCGGCCATCACCGGGATGCTCGCCCTAGCCGCGTGCGGCACGGACACCTCGACCGCCGACTCGGGGTCAGCTGGCTTCGGCGACTGCGAGGTGACGAAGAACCCCACGGTCCACCAGCTGAAGACCATGACCGAGGGCGTGCTCACCGTCGCCGCCTCGCTGCCGTACCCGGCCGGCTACCGGGGTAACACCCTCGAATCGGTCGACGGTGGCTACATGTACTGCCTCGACGCCGAGATCGCCAACCGCGCCGGACTGAGCAGGATCAAACTGGTGAACGCCTCGTTCGAGGCCCTCGTCACCGCCAAGACCTCGAACTTCGACTTCGCGGTCTGGGACATCTACGACACACCCGAACGGCGCAAGGCCGTCGACTTCTCCACGCCCTACAACACCTACCGATCCGGCGTCCTCGTCAAGACCGGCTCGGACCTCACCAAGGAGAGCATCAAGAACGCCACCGTCGGCGTGCTGGCCGGGTCTGTCCAGCTCAAGTACGTCAACGAGACCCTGAAGCCCAAGGAGGTGCGGGTTTTCGCCTCGAACGACGATCTCTTCAACGCGGTCCTGGCCGGGCAGATCGACGCCGCGCTCAACGACACCGCCACCGTCATGCCCCGCGCGGCCAGCTCCGGCGGGAAGCTCGAGGTCGTAGGACAATACCCGGTCGGCGGCGACGTGGCGGCGCTGTTCCCCAAGGGCTCGCAGAACGTGGCGGTGGTGAACCAGATCCTCGCCGACATGGAGAAGGACGGCACCCTCGCCGCCATCATGGACAAGTGGCTGAACCCGATCCTCGGCGGGGACCCTGACACGTTGGCCGACTGGAGTGCCTGACCATGAAGGTACAGGCACCTCAGACACGTGAAGCCCCGGCGACAGCGCCCGACACCGGCCTCACCCCGACCAGAGCACTGCCGACGACGGCACACCTCACCGCCGCCGCCGTCCTCGCCGCTCTGGCCGCGACCCTGTGCTACCAGCTCGCCGTCATGCTGGTCGACGCACCCCCCGCACGGATCCTGCTCGGCGCCGCGCTTCCGGTCGCCGCGCTCGGCTGGCCCCTGTCGCTGGCCTACCGACGCAGCCACCGGTCCCGCAGGGACTGGGACGCCGGCCGGTACGTCGAAGCCCGCCGGGCGGCGGCTGGCTCCCGCGACGCCGCCATCTCGTCCCTCGGACTCAGCGGCTGCCTGGCCATCGTGGTCGTGCTCGCCCTGCTGGTCTTCACCAACGACGGGGCGGTGCAGAAGACGTTCTTCAACGGCGAGTACATGTCGCGCAGCTTCCTCGACATCGTCCGGGCGCTCTGGATCAACATCCAGATCGCGCTCGGCGCCCAGCTCCTCGCCATGCTCTTCGGTCTTGTGCTCGCCATCGGCCGGCAGTTGCCCGGTCGTGGCTTCCGTCCGGTCAGGGCGCTGTCCATCGCCTACATCGACGTGTTCCGCGGCATCCCGTCGGTCGTCCTGATCTACCTCGTGTGCTACGGCCTGCCGCTGACCGAGGTGCCGTACCTCAGCGGTGGGTCGCTGGTCGGCTACGCCATCGTGGCGCTGGCCATGACCTACAGCGCCTACAACGCGGAGCTGTACCGCGCCGGAATCGAGTCGATCAACCCCGGCCAGAGCTCCGCCGCCCTGTCCATGGGCCTGACCCAGACCGACGTGCTGCGGTTCGTCATCCTGCCGCAGATGGCCCGCAACATCGCCGCGCCCATGCTCAGCACCTTCATCGGCCTGCAGAAGGACACCGCGTTGGTGATCGTCGTCGGCATCATCGACGCCTTCAGCCAGGCCAAGATCTACTCGGCGAACGACTTCAACCTCTCCGCGGTGACCGCCGTGTGCATCGTCTTCGTCCTCATCACCATTCCGCAGACCCGGTTCGTCGACTACCTCCTCGCCCGCACCGGGGCGAGAAAGACAGGGGCGTGAGCCATGTCCCGAGCGTTCATCGAGTTCGACGAGGTGACCAAGCGGTACGGCGACCTCACCGTGCTGGACAAGGTCGGCCTCACCGTCGACCGGCACGAGGTCGTCACGCTCATCGGTGCCTCCGGCTCCGGCAAGTCGACGCTGCTGCGCTGCGTCAACGGGCTGGAGGATGTCCAGGGCGGACAGATCCTCCTCGACGGTGACGTCGTCTCCGGCGAGGGCGTCGACATGGTCAGGCTGCGCCGCCGGGTCGGGATCGTCTTCCAGAGCTACAACCTGTTCCCGCACATGACGGTGCTACGCAACTGCACGCTCACCCCGGTCCGCGCCGGCGTGGCGAGCAAGGCCGAGGCCGAGGCCAACGCGCGGGCGATGCTCGACCGCGTCGGCCTGCGCGACAAGGCCGACGCCTACCCGGCGCAACTCTCCGGCGGCCAGCAGCAGCGCGTCGCCATCGCCCGGGCGATGCTCATGCGCCCGCAGGCCCTGCTGCTGGACGAGATCACCTCAGCCCTCGACCCCGAGCTCGTGATCGAGGTGCTGAACCTGGTCCGCGAACTCGCCTCCGACGGCATCACCATGATGATGACGACCCACGAGATGCCCTTCGCCCGCGAGATCTCGTCGAAGGTCTGCTTCCTGCACCAGGGCACGATCCTCGAACAGGGCCCACCCGAGCAGATCTTCGAAGCACCCACCACGCCCGAGCTCCGGTCGTTCCTCCGCAAGATCCACGAAGCCGGCCGGAACTAGGCCCCCACCAGACAAGGTCAAGGTCACCAATCGATGAGCAAGACGTACGACACCAGGGACTTCTTCACCTACCTCGGGTACCCGAGCGGCGACCGGCCCTACTGGTGCAAGGACCTGCGCAGCCTCTCCGTCTACTGCCGAGGCGACCGGGCGAACCTGGAGGCGCTCCTCGCGCCCACCCCGTTCGAGCTCGCCGACGACCGGTTCGTCGTGCAGATCGCGGACTTCGGTAACGCCACCCCCGGCGCCTTCTACGACTCGGGTGTCGTCATCCCCGTCCGCTACGGCGACCACCGGGGGGTCAACTACTTCTTCGAGTACGAGGACGAGCACTGGAGCGTCGCCTTCGGCCGGGAGGTCTGGGGCTACCCCAAGCAGTACGCCGACATCGCGCTGACCGACACCGCCGACACGGTCTCGGGCACCGTCCACCGCTCGGGCAAGCTGGTGTTCGGCATCTCGATGAAGCCGGGGGAGGGGCACGACAACACCGCCTGGGCGGACCTGTCCCTGTACCCGCACCTCCAAGTCCACGCCCTGCCCGAGGCCAACGGGCCTGGGTTCCGTGTCTTCGAGATCGTCTCCCGGGACACCTCGAAGGACTTCGTCCTCAAGCACCGGAGCTTCGGACCCGCAGCCGTCGAGCTCACCGGCGCGCTCTCGGTCAACGGCGTCGAACTGAAGGTGGTCGAGGTGCTCGGCGGCGAGTTCTCCATCGGGGACTACGCCTGCACGGTGGAGAACGGGATCTCGACGGTGATCGACGACCTGCTCGGCAACCGGTCCCGAGTCGGAGCGGCGGAGCGCCCGTAACCGTCCGGTAGCTTGCCAGAGTGCGGGACCGCTGCGCAGAAGCGGCGCAAGACATGGGGGAGGAAACGCGATGTTGTCGGAGTACGTCGGAAAGGGCGCGCTCGTCGGCACCGACCAGACGGGCAACGCCCTGCTGAGCCAATCGGCCTACGCCAGCCTGTGCTCTCGACTCGTCCGCGCCGAGATCATGCCCGGGGACCGGCTCGTCGAGAACGACCTGCGGGCCGACCTCGGCGTGGGCCTCTCCCCGGTGCGCGAGGCCATCAGGCGGCTGGAGTTCGAGAAGCTGGTGGTCATCTACCCGCGCAGCGGCACCTACGCCACCGAGATTGCACTCAAGCACTCCCGCTCCGTCATGGAACTGCGGCTGGAACTGGAGTCCCTGGCCACGACGCTGGCCTGCAGCCGCGGCTCGAAGGCGGAGAAGGACCAACTCGTCGCACTCGCCGAGGAGCAGGCCAATACCACCGACCTGCAACGGTGCATCGACCTGGACGCCGCCTTCCACCAGAGCCTCTACCTGATGAGCCGCAACGAGTACCTCCAGGCGACCGCCCGGATCTACTTCAACCTGGCCCTGCGGCAGTGGTACTTCTGCTCGAAGGTGGTCACCACCCCGGACTGGACCCAGGTGGACCACCGCCCCCTGGCGGCGGCAGTCGCCGTCGGCGACACCGCCGTCGCCACGGAGCAGATGCGCGAGCACGTCCGCCACGACTCCCAGCAGGTGTTCGAAATCCTCACAAACTACGGCCTGTAGCCGCCCCGGAGGGCGTGACCGGGCCGCCGGAAAGGACCCGCCGTGCCATCGGCCGCACTGACGTCCCTGTTCACCCTCGACGGAACACGCGCCCTGGTCACCGGCGCCCATGGGGGTCTCGGCCGCGCTCAGGCCCTCGCCCTCGGGCAGGCCGGTGCCGAGATCATCGCAACCGATCTGACGGCGGAGCGCGCCGAGCAGGCGTGCGCGTACCTGCATCAGCGGGACGTCCGCGCGTCTCCGCTGACGCTGGAGGTCACCTCCCTCGACAGCATCGAGGCCGCGTTCGGCGCCCTCGAGCAGCGAGGCCGCGTCCCCGACGTGGTGGTGAACAACGCCGGTGTGTCGCTGCGCAACAGCGCGTTGGACGCCACCGCCGCCGAGTTCGACCTGACCCTGGGGGTCAACCTGCGCGGCACCTACTTCGTGGCACAGCGCGCCGCGCGGGCCATGCGGCCGCGGGGCGGGGGCCGGATCATCAACCTCGCGTCCATCGGCGGCCTGGTCGTCGACGGCGAGCGGTCCTCGGTGTACGACGCGTCGAAGGCCGCTGTGGTGCAGCTGACGAAGAACCTCGCCTACGAGTGGGGCAGGCACGGCATCCGGGTGAACGCCATCGCCCCGGGCTACATGCGCACGGAGATGACCGCCGACCTCATGCCCACCAGGGAAGCCGAGGACGAACTCGTGGCCAGGCACATCCCCCTGGGCCGGGTCGGCGAGGCGGGAGACCTGGCCGGCGCCGTGGTGTTCCTTGCCTCGGACGCGTCCGCGTACGTCACCGGGCACACGCTCACCGTCGACGGCGGCTGGGTCGTCTCGCTCTGATGCCCTCTTCGCCTGAGAAGAGGTCGATGTCCGCTGCGGCGCAGTCGAACGTGGGCGGGCGTCAGCGTCGCTGCGCTGACGGCGGTGGTCGACGTCGAGTGGAAGAGCACGCGGTCCCGGTGGTCACCCCGCGACCGTACCGCCGCGCGTGGTCGCTCGCCCGGCGACACCACCCGTGACCTGCCGGGTGGTCACCGCGACGGCAGGGCAGCCCGGCTCTCCTGTCGCGGCGGTGCACGATGTGCGAGGTGACGGCCGGAGAAGGGCGTTGACGGACGAAAGGACTCTACTGTAAACAAGGCGTACTGTTGATGTCGGGGAGGTCTCCATGCGACGCTCGGTGCTCCTGGCCACGGCCCTGCTCGCCTTCGCCACGACCACCCCGGCCACCGCGGCGCCACCCCGCCCGGCCGGCGTCGCCCCCGCCGCCACACCCGTCCAGGTCTACGGCGCCTGGCACTGCGGCAACGACTACTGCACCTGGGGCAGCGCCCGCACGGTGGCCGAGTTCGACAGCCAGAACCACTGGCTCGTCGACCGCGGCGACGGCCGGCCGTCGGTGAACCTGGTGGTGCTCAGCTTCGTCAACCCGCTCGCGCTGCTGCGCCAGACCACCGACGCCGCCACCCTCGACGGCGTGCCGAGGGGCATGACCTCGGCGATCGTCGACTACTTCACCACCCGCGGCATCCGGGTGATGCTCTCCATCGGCGGCATCACGTACACGGACGACTGGGACGCCGCGCTCGCCGAGAACCCCACCCTGCTCGGTCAGCGGGCCGCCGCCGTCGCCACCCGGCTCGGCGTCGGCATCGAGATCGACTACGAGCGGAACACCGATCCGAACCTCGCGGGCCTGCAGTCCTTCATCGACGCCTATCGGGCCGTGCACCCGTACGACGCCACGGGCGCCCGGCCCCAGGCCCGGCTGACCATCGACGTCGCGGCCGGCGACCGGTGGCTGATCGACCTCAACCGCAAGGCGACCGCGGACTGGCTGCGGACCGACACCCCGGTGCTCGACTACGCCAACGCCATGGTGGCCGCCCGGCCCGTCTCGGCCGGCACCGCCCAGGAGAGCTGGCAGGAGCACGTCGACGGCAAGCCGCAGTACGGCCCGCCCGTGCCGCCGCTCGCCCCGGCCAAGTTCACCGGCGGCGTCTACATCGCCTACGGCGGCCGGCCGCTGCCGGAGTGCGTCGACTACGCGACGTCCGTGCAGCGGGCCGCCGCGCCCTACGTGCAGAGTGTCGCGCCGAACGGCGCGGGCGTCACGGCCGGCATGCTGGGCTTCATGTTCTGGGCGGCCGAACGTCCCTCCACCCGCGGCATCGGCACCGTGCCGCCGAACACCTGCGAGGCGGGGACCGGCGCCGGGGCCAGCGCCCTGTCCGTCCCGGTGCCGATGCCGGCGCTGCGTCAGAGCTGACCCGGCGGGGGCTCGACAACCTCGGGCGCGGCGGGCCGACCGCCGACGGCGACCGTCAGCCGAGGCGCGCCTGCACCGGCCGCCCCGGCCGCGTACCGTCATCGGGCACCGCTCCGGCGGCTGCGAGCCTCGCCGGCACGATCGGCGCGTCCCGGCCCGTACCCTGGCGGTTGTCGCCGTCGCGTCCGCTCGACTCCTCGTGGTAGTCCTGCTCCACGTTCACCGACCAGACGTCATGGCGCGTGCCGCAGGCGATGTTCTCCGCGGTCAACATGGCTGTCAGCATCGAGTGGTCCTGGTTGTTGTAGCGGTGCATGCCGTTGCGGCCGACCGGATGCACGTTCGGCACCTCGCGGGCCAGCCAGTGCCGGACGACGTCCACGTTGCGCTGGTAGTGCTCGTCGTAGACCGGGTACGCCTTGGGCATGCGCACCACGTATCCCCGTTCGACGACCCCGGACCGGACCAGGCCGAGTCGTTCCAGCTCCGCGGTGGCGGTGGCGACCAGTTCGGCGTCGGGGGTACGCCAGGTCTCGTCGTCCTCGAAGACGAAGTACTCCAGCCCCAGGCAGGTGCGCCCGTCCTTGACCAGGTGCGGTGACCAGGAGCCGAAGTTCTGGATCCGGCCCACCCGGACGCCCGGGTCGTGCACGTAGATCCAGTTGTCCGGGAAGGAGAACTCGGCCGGCACCACCAGCGCCACGGTCAGGAAGTCCCGGTAGCGTAGGCCGGCGGCGGCGGCCCGTACCTCCGGCGGCGCGGGCGGAGACAGCACGGCCACCAGCTCGGAGATCGGCATCGACGAGACCACGTGCGCGGCGGTCGCGGTGCGCTGCCCGCCCACGCCGTCCACCGAGACGGCGACCGCCCGGCGGCGCTGCGGGTCGCGGTGCACGGCGGTCACCCAGCTCCGCAGCTCGACCCGGCCGCCGCGGCGGCGTACCTCCTGCGCGCAGCGCTCCCACATCATGCCGGGCCCGAGCTTCGGGTACTGGAACTCCTCGATCAGGCTGGTGACGTCGCCGCGGTTGCGACGGGGCAGCAGGGCGTTGCGGATCGCCTTGGCCAACGACAGGTTCTTGATCCGCTGCGCGGCCCAGTCGGCCTGGAGCTGGTCGGCCGGCATGCCCCAGACCTTCTCCGTGTAGGTCTTGAAGAACATGGAGTAGAGCCGCCAACCGAAGCGGGCGGACACCCACCCCTCGAAGTGGGACTGGTCCTTCGGCGGGCGCAACCGGGCGCGGGCGTACGAGCCCAGGCAGAGCGCGGCCTCCCGCAGGCCCAGGTTGCGCAGGGCGTTGGACGCGTTGAGCGGGTAGTCGAAGAGCGCGCCCCGGTAGTAGATCCGGCTCATCCGGGGCCGCAGCAGGAAGTCCTCGCCGGGCAGGATCTCGTGCCAGAACTCCTCGACTCGCGAGACCTTGGTGAAGAACCGGTGTCCGCCGATGTCGAAGCGCCAGCCGTCCCGTTCGACGGTGCGGCTGATGCCCCCCACCACATCGTCGGCCTCGAACACCCGTACGGGCACATGTCGCCGGAGCAACTCGTACGCGGCGGTCAGGCCGGCCGGTCCCGCGCCGATGACCACGGTGTCCCGCTGTTCGTCCATGCCGCGCTCCCTGTGTCCCGTTCCGGTCGCGGCCCCGCTTACCCACCGTGAGTGGGAACTCACTCACGGCTTCGCGGCGTGCCGGCCGTCGCCTACGTGTCAAGGGCGGTGGAAGGGGGATGTGGCAGCGTCCGGGGTCGGGTGGCCCGGCTCGTCCGCGCGGAATCGGGAGAAGTCGTGGGGGACAGGGGGCGGGCCGTGGGGGCCGCGCGCCGAGGTGGGCTCGGCGCGCGCGCCGGCGCCGTGCGGGACCGGGTGGCACGGGCCACCGACCGGGTTCCGGCGCCGTGGCGCTTCGCCGTCACGGTCTTCCTCGGTACGAAGATCGCGCTGACCCTGGTCGGGGTGCTCGCGCTGGCCGCCTTCGACCAACTGTCCCTGGCTCCGCCCACGGACGGGTGGACGATGCGCGACCAGCAGCGGGCCGTATCTCCGCATCGCTGGGTATCGCTCTGGTTCGCCTGGGACTCGTTCCTCTACGACAAGCTGGCCCAGGTGCCACTGGACCGGCCCTGGCAGGATTTCGGTTTTCCGCTGCTCTATCCGTTCCTGGGCCGGGCGCTGGCCCCACTGCTGGGTGGGCACACCGCGCTCGCGCTGTTGCTGGTGGCCAACGCGGCGTTCCTGCTGCTGCTCTACTACGCCCACCGGCTCGGGGAGCAGTTGCTCGGCGTCCCCGGGTCCCGCCGTTTCGTCGGGTATCTCGTGCTGCTGCCCACCGCGTTCCTGTTCCAGGCGGCGCTGACCGAGTCGCTGTTCCTGTGTCTGACGCTCGCCGCCTTCCACTACGCCGAGCGGCGGCGCTGGCTGGTCGTCGGCGTGCTGGGGTTCTTCCTCGCGCTCAGCCGTTCGGTCGGGTTCTTCGTCGTCGTGCCGCTCGCCCTGGTGCTGCTGCGGCAGCACGACTACCGGTTAGGCCGACACGCGTTGTGGGGCTATGTCCGCACGGGCTGCCCGCTGCTGCTGGTCCCGGCCGGGTGGCTGGCCTTCATGGCGTTCTGCCGGTGGCAGGGCGGCGACTGGTTCGCCTACCAGCACGCTCAGCAGAGAGGCTGGGGCGTCACCGTGCAGAACCCGCTGGGTGTGCTGTGGCACGGTCTGACCAAGGGTTCGCTCCCCGACGCGCTACGCGTCGCAGCCGCCGTCCTCGCGATGGTGGTCGTGGTCGCGGGCCTGCGCCGGATCGGCCTGCCCTACGTCGTGTACGGCCTGATCATGGTGCTGGTGCCGCTGTCGATGGGTCCACCGGTGTACAGGAGTCTGCTGCGCTACCTGCTCGCCGCCTTCCCGGTGGCGCTCGTGCTCGCCGGCTGGGCGCGGTCCCCCCGGGCCGAGCGGTGGCTGGCCGGCGGCCTGGCCGTCCTGCAGGGTGCGCTCTTCGTGGCCTGGTTGGCCTACTGGAGCCATTTCATCATCTGATCCGGCCCACCTGTCTCACCGGTGGGATGACGCAGGCGGTCGCCGACCACCAGGCCATCTTCGAGGCGCGCGGATCCTCGTCTTCGGGGTCGCCCGGCCTGACGACGAGGCGCGGGTACGCCCCAACGAGGTCTTCGCCCGCGAGCTGACGATCGTCGGGGCGGTGATCAACCCGTACACCCACCACCGCGCGGTGGGCATGCTGCCGACGTTCGGCCTGGACCGCATGCGCCCGGCGTTCTTCCCCCCGGAGAAGGTGCCGCAGGCGCTCGACGCCCTGGCCGTCGGCCAGGCCGACAAACTGCTCGTCGCCCCGCAGGGCGTGGCGGCCGCCCAGCGGTAGCCGAAGGCGTGGCGGCTGGGTTCGCAGAGGGCGCTGCGGGCCCAACCGTCAGCCAGCGGTCAGCGAGGCATCAGAACGTATCCGGATAGCCGAGGTCGTAGCGGGGGGACATGGAGGAGGTCCAGGTGTCGCCGTCGAATCGGTCGCACAGGGCCTGGCTGCCATCGCCGACGCGGCGGCAGTACGCGACGGTGCCGTCGGTGTTGGTGAGCCAGGCGCGGTCGGTGGCGTAGCCCCAGTCGCTGGGCGGCGCGTAGCGGCCGGTGACCCAGCCGGTGTTCTTCCAGACGTTGCAGACGAGGAACTGGGAGTTTTGGTCGCCGGCGCGGCCGCAGACGGCGGGTCCGTCCTTGGTGCTCAGGTAGGCGCGGTTCTCGTGGTAGCCCAGGTCGGCGCGGGGTGAGGTGGCCGTCGTCCAGGTGGTGCCGTCGAAGCGGTCGCAGCGTGCCTGGTCGCCGTCGTTGACGCGGCGGCAGTAGGAGATGGTGCCGTCGGCGTTGACCAGCCAGGCGCGGTCGCTGGCGTAGCCCCAGTCGCCCTGCGGGGAGGACGAGGAGATCCATCCGTCGGGGCGCCAGATGCTGCACACCAGCGTCTGGTAGGACTGGTCACCGGCGCGACCGCAGACCGCCGGCCCCAACCCCGAAGCCAGGTACGTGCGGTTGTCGGAGTAGGCCAGGTCGTAGCGGGGGGACATGGAGGAGGTCCAGGTGTCGCCGTCGAATCGGTCGCACAGGGCCTGGCTGCCGTCGCCGACGCGGCGGCAGTACGCGAGGGTGCCGTCGGTGTTGGTGAGCCAGGCGCGGTCGGTGGCGTAGCCCCAGTCGCTGGGTGGCGCGTAGCGGCCGGTGACCCAGCCGGTGTTCTTCCAGACGTTGCAGACGAGGAACTGGGAGTTCTGGTCGCCGGCGCGGCCGCAGACGGCGGGTCCGTCCTTGGTGCTCAGGTAGGCGCGGTTCTCGTGGTAGCCCAGGTCGGCGCGGGGTGAGGTGGCCGTCGTCCAGGTGGTGCCGTCGAAGCGGTCGCAGCGTGCCTGGTCGCCGTCGTTGACGCGGCGGCAGTAGGAGATGGTGCCGTCGGCGTTGACCAGCCAGGCGCGGTCGCTGGCGTAGCCCCAGTCGCCCTGCGGGGAGGAGGAGATCCATCCGTCGGGGCGCCAGATGCTGCACACCAGCGTCTGGTAGGACTGGTCACCGGCGCGGCCACAGACCGCCGGCCCCAACCCCGAAGCGAGATAGGCCCGGTCCGCCGCGTTGCCGGTGGTCTGCACGTACCGGCTCGGTCCGGCCGTGGCCCCGGCGCCGTTGCGCGCCACGACGGTGTAGGTGTACGCCTGGTTCGGCGAGACCTGGGTGTCGAGGAAGCCCGGACCGGCGACGGTAGCCAGGTGCACCTCGTTGCGCATCACCTGGTACTCGGCCGCCCCCGAGGCCGCCGGCCAGCGCAGGTTCACTCGGGTGCCGTGGGCCAGCACCTGCGTCTCGCCGGGTGCCGCGGGCTGTCCCGGTGCGACGACGTCCCGCACGTGGATGAACTCGGCGGACCCGAACGTCGTCCCGCCACGGTCGAGGCGCCGTCGGGAGGCGTAGCCGGAGGTGTCGGTGACGTACGAGTCCTCGCTGATCTCGACGTAGGTGGCCGTGACCACCTCGACGTACGCGACGTGGCCGAAGCTGCCGGTGTCCCACTGGGCGATCGCGCCCACCGCGGGCGTGGTGTCGACCCGTACCCCGGCGGCTCGTGCCTTCTCGTCCCACTGGTTGGCGTTGCCGATGGACGACCATGGCTGTCCCGCCCCGTTGGCCCGTAGCCGGTACGCGGCGTAGCTCACGCAGTTGTGCCCCGGGCCCCACGAGCCCCACACGGACTGTCCGCTGTAGCCGGTGCCCGCCAGGCAACCGTAGTCGGTGGACCGGCACAGCAGCGTTTCGCCCGAGGCGGCCCGGACGGCGGCCGGCGTGAGCGTCACCGACAGCGTGGCGAGCAGCATGACGACGAGTGCCCTGCGTACGGCGGACAGGGGCCGCCCCGTTGCTCGGACGGTCAGCATGCTGATCCCGCGCACTTGACGCATGCGACTCTCCTCTTACCGTGCGGATGCCTGACGCACTCGTCCCATCGCGGAGCGTATTGGCTACTGTCCTCGGTGGACAGCCTCGAAGCGGGGCGGATACACGCGACGCTCGGCGTCACGGTGTGCCCGAACGGACGAGCATTGCAGGCGCGGAATGTTGCTGGAGGAACAGCGACCGGAGTGGGCCGACCTCCCCGTTTCGCCCGCCGGGGCGGGCACGGACGACACCATGTACCGGCTGGGCGAGGATCTGCTCGTGCGGCTGCCGCGCCGTCCTTCGTCAGGGAGTGCCTGACGCGGCTCCACGCGATCCTGGCTGACGCCGGCGAGCACTGAGCCGGTCCGGACGCTCCTCAGCCGTCCGGACCGGCGGCGCGCGTCAGAAGCCGAGCGCCTCGCGACCGCCGACGACCGGCAGCGTGAGGCGGCTCGCGCCGGGCTGGGCGTGGGACTGGCCGCTGGGCTGCCACGCGCTGGGGCGCCGGCGGTGTCGGGCTCGTCGACCGGCCCGCCGATTCCTTGTTCCTCGTCATCCTCGCCGGGTGCGGGCCACCAGAAGCAGGACCATGCCGATCAGCATCGGGACGGATCCGGCGCAGCTCCCACCGACGCCCACTGCGACGTTCCCCTGTCCCAGGGACGACACCGGGTACTCGGCCCCGGAGAGGTAGTAGACGGCGAGCCAGAGGACGCCGGCCAACCCGCCGACGAGACCGAGTACCACCAGGACGATCCCGGCCACGGCCAGCGGTGTCCAACCCGGACGCACGGCGCCGGGTGGGCCACCGGCGGGCCGGGCGCCGCCGCCCGTCTCCCTCACGACGATCCGGCGGATCTCGTCCGCCGGGATGCCGAGGCGCCACGCCATGTGCCCGACGTCCTCACCGGCCGCGTAGGCGGCGATGACCTCTTCGTCGCGATCCGTGGTCATGGCACCGGATCGTAGTTGAGCGTTCGCTGCTCACGGAACCGCCGACGTCGGCCGCCGCGAAGCGGCGCCGGAAGACCCGGTGTCACGTGTTCGTGGCCGCGGCTGGGGCGGGGGAGTCGGCCGGGCCGGTATCCACGCCGTCCGCTCGGAAGCCACCGGTGAACAGCAGGCCGCCGGCGGTCACGGCCAGGGTGACGGACAACGAACGCAGCACGCCGACGTGGTCGGCGAGGAGGCCGAGAAGCGGAGGCCCGGCCAGGAAGGCGGTGTAACCGATGGAGGACACCACGCCGACGCGGACGGCCGCGCGGGCCGGATCCTCGGCCGCCGCGCTGATGCCGAGCGGAAAACCCAACGCGGTGCCGAGCCCCCACGCGACGACACCGACCAGAGCCAGAAGCAGATGCGGGCCGGTGATCGTGGTGGCGAGTCCGACCATGGCGAGGAGCACGCTGGCGCGGACGACGCGTCGGGGGCCGTGCCGGTCGACGAGGGAGGGCCCGAACCACCGACCGACGGTCATCGCGGCGACGAAGACGGCGAAGCTCAGCGAGCCTGCGGCCACCGACGTGGAATGCCCTTCGACCATGGCGGTGGCGAGCCAGTCGTTGCCGGTGCCCTCGGAGAAGGCCATGCTCAGCACGAACACGCCGAGCGCGACGGTGCGGGGCTCGGCCCACGTCCGTAGGGCGTCACGTACCGGGACGTGGCCGGCTGCCCGAGGGCCTGTGGTCAGGTATCCGCGGGTCGACAGCGGCACCGCCACGGCGACGAGGATCGCGACGGCGGCCAGGTGGGCGGCGACGGGGACGTGCAGACCCGCGCAGGCCGCCGCGACACCCGCGCCGAGGACCGTCCCTCCGCTCAGGGAGGCGTGGAACCGGGGCACCATCGACCTGCCGGCCTGCTGCTCCACGGCGGCGGCCTCGGCGTTCATCGCCACGTCCCAGACGCCGGTGCTCAGCCCGAGGAGCCCGAGTCCCGCGGCCGTGACGGCAACCCCGCCGTGGGCGCCGAATCCGGCGAGGCAGAGCGCGGCCGCGCTGGTCAGGCTGGCCGCCGCCACGGCGAGGCGCGGGCCGGTACGCGCCACGCACGCTCCGGCGAGCAGCAGCGACACGATCGACCCGACGGGAAGGGCGAGTAACAGCAGTCCCAGTTGCCGCGCGTCCAACTGCAGCTGCGACTTGACGCTCGGGATGCGGGCGGCCCAGGTCGCAAAGGTGAAGCCGCTGGTGACGAACGCGACGTACACGGCAGCGGTGGCCACCCGCGTGGGCGCACACGCGACGGCAACCGCCGCGGTCGAGGGCGGCGACCCTTCCCGTCCGGTGGCGCTGTTGCCGGTCACCCCGGGTACGCCCCGGGCACGAAGCGGCGGACAGCGTCCATGATCTTCTGTGGGTCGACCGGCCGGGTGGACAGCGTCGCGTGCAGGATCAGTCCTTCCATCAGCGCGTCGAGCGCCTCCGCCGTCTCGGCATCGAAATGTCGCCGCAGCGAGCGGCGTGTGCTGTCCATCCACCTCTGCGTGATCACGCGGAATCGCGGGTCGCGTGCCGCCGCGGCGTAGAGCTCGTAGGCCAGGACGGCACTGCGCTGGTTGTCGGCCAGGTCCGCCAGCATCGCCTCGACGACTCTCTCGCGCGCCTCGACTCCCGGCCGGATCGCCGCCATCTGGGCGTCGAAGGCGGCCGCCGCCGTCTCCGCCAGGTGCGTGAAGGCCGATACCAGCAGATCCTGGAGGCTGGCGAAGTGGTAGGACACCGAGCCCAGCGGCACGTCGGCGGCGGCGGCCACCCGCCGGTGGGTCGTGCCGGCGACGCCGAGCTCGGCGATCACGTCCAGCGTGACCTCCACGAGCCGCTGGCGCCGGTCCGGCTCGTAGCGGCGGCGGCGCTTCCCGGCGGCGGGCTCTCCGGCGGTCATCCGCCGTGGACCGGCCGGAGGACGCGCGCGGGGTTGCCGGCGACGACGACATCCGCGGGTACGTCCCTGGTGACGACCGCGCCGGCGCCGACCACCGAGTTGTCGCCGATGGTGACACCGGGGCAGATCACCGCCATGCCACCGATCCACACGTTGTCGCCGATCGTGATCGGCAGGGCCGCCTCCCACTTGGCCCGGCGCGGTTCCGGGTCGACCGGATGCGTCGGCGTCAGCAACTGCACGTTCGGACCCAGCAGCACGTCCTCGCCGATGACGATCTGCGCGACGTCCAGCGCCGTCAGCCCGAAGTTGATGAACGTCCGGGCGCCGACGTGGATGTGGCTGCCGTAGTCGACATGGATGGGCGGGCGGATCTCCACCTCGGCGCCCACCGAGCCCAGCAGCTGCTCGAGCAGCGCCCGCCGTCCCGCGGAGTCGCGCGGGTCGCTGTCGTTGAACGCCTTCGTCAGTACCGCCGCCTGGCGCATCTCCGCTTCCAGCTCCGGGTCGGCGCCCCGGTAGAGATCGCCGGCGAGCATGCGCTCCCGCATGGTCCGAAGGTCGCCCTCGGCAAGATCGAACGCCGTCATGCGTACGATCGTACGCTGTATGTACGACCGTACGCAACGATGCTGCTCCGGGACGCCGCCGGCGCGTGAGCGGGCGTGCTCGGGCGCGTCGGCCCGGCCGCGGGGACTCCGACAGCGGCGCTGTGGAGCTGCCCCGTCTGTGCGTCCGCGCGGAGGCCGTCCGGGTGCCCCGGCCGTGTCCGCGGGCCTTGCCGCGTATCGGCGAGGCTGCCCCGTTCCTGCGGGCAGCTCCAGAGGACCCGCGGACTGTGCCGCGGCCGCCCTGACCTGCCGCTCCCGCCTGCCCCGGTGGTCGGTGCCGCCGTGGCTGCTGCGCCTCGCACCCGCCGTCACGGTTGCCTGGCCGGCGGCGGGGCACTTGGGGGACCGCCCCGCCGCCGGCCACTTCCGGTGGTGTTCCTGCACCCGCCTGTGGCCGCGGGGCTTGTATGGACATCGCTGCCGGCGGCCGAAGCGCAACAGGCCGGTACGCCAACCACGGCCCGGGTCGTACCCGGACCTCAGTGCCGGGTCGACGCCCGGTGGCGCCCGGCGTCGGCGGGCACCTCGTCGAAGGCGGGCGCGCCGTCGATGGCGTCGGCGGCGACCGCCACCGAGCGGGCGGTGTCGGCCAGGTCGAGGCTGGACCGCAGCGTCACCGGGCGCAGCAGGAGGGCGGCGAGCACGCCGACCACGCCGATGGCGGCCGAGATGAGGAAGATGTGGCCGGTGGCGTCGCCGTAGGCGGCGCGGACGATCTCCCGGATCGGCTCGGGCAGCGCGGCCAGGTTCAGGGTGCTGTTGCCCCCGCCCCCGGCGGCGGGGATGCCGGCGGCGGTCAGGTCGTGGGTGATCTGGTCGGTGACCCGCCGGGCGAGGACGGCGCCGAGCACCGAGACGCCGATGGTGCCGCCCAGCGAGCGGAAGAACGCGACGCTGGAGCTGGCGGCGCCGATGTCCTTGAGCGCGACGGTGTTCTGCACGGCGAGGACGAGGTTCTGCATGGACATGCCGACGCCGGCGCCGACGAGGAACATGGCCACGCCGAGGAACCACAGCGGGGTCTCGTGGTCGATGGTGCCGAGGACGGCGAAGCCGGCGACCAGGACGACCGTGCCCGCGACGATGTAGGGCTTGATCCTGCCGGTCCTGGTGATGAGCCGGCCGGAGACGATGGAGGAGACGAGGACGCCGGCCATCATCGGGATGGTGAGCAGCCCGGCCTCGGTGGGGGTGTAGCCGCGCCCGACCTGGAAGTACTGGCCGAGGAAGACGGAACCGCCGAACATGGCCATGCCGACGGCGAGGCTGGCCAGGATGGCCAGGGCGGTGGTGCGCTCGCGGATGATGCCGAGCGGAACGATCGGCTCGGCGTGCCGCGCCTCGACCGTGACGGCCAGCGCCAGCAGCGCCAGGGAGCCGCCCACCATCGCCGCGCTCTGCCAGGACAGCCACGCGAAGGAGTCGTCGACGAAGGAGATCCAGATCAGCAGCAGGCTGACGCCGGCGGCGATCAGGCTCGCCCCCCAGTAGTCGATCCGCACGTTCTCGCGACGCGCGGTGGGCAGGTGCAGGGTGACCTGGAGCAGGATCAGCGCGACCACGGCGACGGGCACGCCGACGAAGAAGCACCAGCGCCAGCCGAGCCAGGAGGTGTCGACGATGAGGCCGCCGAGCAGTGGGCCGCCGACGGTGGCGAGGGCCATGACCCCGCCGAGGTAGCCGTTGTACCGGCCGCGCTCGCGCGGCGGGATCATCGCCGCGATGGCGACCTGGACCAGGGCCTGCAGGCCGCCGACGCCGATGCCCTGGAACGCGCGGGCGGCGATGAGCTGCCCGGCGCTCTGGGCGAAGCCGGAGACGATCGAGCCGACCAGGAACACCACGATGGCGGCCTGGATCAGGATCTTCTTGTTGAACAGGTCGGCGAGCTTGCCCCAGATCGGGGTGGTCGCGGTGGCGGTGAGCAGGGTCGCGGTGACCACCCAGGTGTACTGGGTCTGCGAGCCGTTGAGCGCTCCGATGATCTTCGGCAGGGCGATCGAGACGACCGTGCTGCTCAGCATCGCGACGAAGAGCACCAGCAGCAGACCGCTGAGCGCCTCCAGGGTCTGCCGATGGGTCATCGGCTCCGCGCCGGTCGTGGTGGTGGGTGCGCTCATCGCGCCGCCTCCAAGGTGTCGTGGTGTCCGAGTGCGTCTTTGATGTCGTGGGTGAATCGGCCGAGCGCGGCCGCCAGCGCCGTCACCTCCGCCGGGGTCCAGCGGGCCAGCGCGCGATCGAGGACCTGGCCGTACCAGTCGTCGGTGTCGGCCAGGACGGCCCGGCCGGCGGGGGTGACCGCCAGGACACTGGCGCGCTTGTCGGTCGGGTCGGTCCGGCGTTCGACCAGGCCGTGTGCCACGAGGCCGGCCACGACCCGGCTGACCGTCGACGGGTCGAGCCCGGCGCGCAGGGCCAGTTCGCGGGCGTGGCATCCGTCGCCCAGGCCGTCGATGCGCCGGAGCAGGCTCACCATGCTCAGCGGCATACCGGACCGGGCGTCGGCGTACCGCTGCTTGATCAGTCGCACGGTCGTGGTCAGTTCGTGCAGCCGGGCGCCGAGTTCGTGAGCGGGTTCCACGCATGCCTCCCTGTCCACCGAATGGTTGCCTCAAGCAAGAATCCAAGGATCTTGCGCGTTGGGCAAGTTTTCCCGTTGAGAAGTAGATCACGGTTGGGTAGCCTCGGTTCCGTGGACGAGACGATGGGGCTGCGCGAGCGCAAGAAGGCGGCCACCCGGCTGGCGCTGCACGAGGCGGCACTGCGCCTCGCCGCGGAGCACGGGCCCGACCGGGTGACCGTCGAGGCGATCGCCGACGCCGCCAACGTCTCCCGCCGCACCTTCTCGAACTACTTCTCGGGCAAGGAGGAGGCCATCGTCTACGGCGACGCGGTCCGGCTGCGCCGGCTCCTCGAACTCATCCGCGACCAGCGCGCCGACCAACCGCCGTGGGCCGTGCTCACCCGCGCCGCCGAGGACCTCGTCGCCGAGACCTACGCCGACACCGACCCGTCCTGGTTCGCCCGACGCCGCAGGCTGCGCGCCCATCCCAGCCTCGTCGCCCACCAGATCGCCGCGTACGCCACCATCGAGCGCGAACTGGCCGCCGAGATCGCGCACCGGCTCACCGGCCCCGACGCGGCCCTGCGGTCGCGGGTCCTGGCGGCGGCCTTCCTGACCACGTTCCGCGTCGCCGTCCAGCACTGGACCGACCACCCCGAGGGCCCGCTGCGCGACGCGGTACGCACCGCACTCGCCACCGTGGCACCCGCGCCCGACGGCGACCGGTCGACCGCCGCCGCGCCGGCCTGACGCGCGCATCGCCCGTGTCGCAGAATCGGGGCCGCCAGCCATAGCGCGGGATCGATTCAGAGGGTAGAAACGTCCCAAGCCACTTTTCCGTCGGCCGGATAGCCGCCGCGGTGTGAGAGCGCTCTCTGCACCCAGCCCGCGGCATCCGGTCGCCCGTCCCCGGAGTAGGCAGGTCGATGACGATCGCGAACCACACCGGCACGGCAGGGCGCCCGGGCGCCCGTCGGAGCAGCGCCCCGCGCGGCATCCCCGTAACCGGCTTCCACACCGAAGACCCCTCGCGGGCAGCGCTGCCCGGCCAGCGGAAAGGACGAGCCGCATGACGACGCCGACCCCTGGGGGCGAAGGCACCCCGACCGGGCCGCCCCGCCGCCGACCCGGCCTGGCCGTCGCGCTCGGCCTCGCGCTGACGACCGCCCTCGCGACACCAGGACTGTCCGCAGCCGCGTCCCCGCCCGACGGCGGGATCGTGGACCTCGGGCCGAACGTCACCGTCTTCGATCCCGCCATGCCCGTCGGCGAGATCCAGGCGACCCTCGACGCGGCGCACGCCGCGCAGGTCGACAACGAGATGGGTACGCGACGCCACGCCTACTTCTTCAAGCCCGGGACGTACGGCTCGGCCGAGCAGCCGCTCCAGCTCAGGGTCGGGTACTACACCGAGATCGCCGGCCTGGGGGCCGCGCCCACCGACGTCGTGGTCAACGGCAAGGTCGAGGTCTACAACCGCTGCCTGACCGGCGGCGGCACGAGCAACTGCCTCGCGCTCGTCAACTTCTGGCGCACCCTGTCCAACCTGTCCATCAACATCGACGCGGCCGGCCAGGACGGCTGTCGCGCCTCGGCGAACTTCTGGGCCGTCTCCCAGGCGGTCTCCATGCGCCGCCTCGACGTCAGCGGCGGCAACCTGTCGCTGATGGACTACTGCACCGCCGGCCCGCAGTACGCCAGCGGCGGCTTCATCGCCGACTCGCGGCTGCCGTTCGTCGTCAACGGATCGCAGCAGCAGTGGCTGACCCGCAACAGCCAGGTCGCCGGCTGGTCCAACGGGGTGTGGAACCAGGTCTTCTCCGGCGTCGTCGGCGCCCCGGACGATGCCGGCTTCCCGAACCCGCCCTACACCACGCTCGACACCACCCCCGTCAGCCGGGAGAAGCCGTACCTGTACGTCGACGAGCGGGGCGACTACCACGTACGCGTGCCCGCCGCGCGGACGAACACCCGCGGCGTCTCGTGGGCCGACGGCATGACGCCCGGCCGCACCCTGCCGATCAGCGACTTCTTCGTCGCGAAGCCGTCGGACTCCGTGCGGGCCATCAACGCGCAGCTCGCGCGCGGCCGACACCTGCTGCTCACCCCCGGCGTGTACGACATCGCCCGCAGCATCGAGGTCAAGCGCCCCGACACGGTCGTCCTCGGCCTCGGGCACGCCACGCTCACCGCCGTCGACGGCGCCACCCCGCTCGTCGTCGCCGACGTCCCCGGCGTCGTCGTCGCCGGCGTCACGATCGACGCCGGACCGCAGGAGTCGCCCGTCCTGCTGCGGGTGGGCAGGCGCCACGGCGAACGCCCCGGCTCGGCGGACAACCCGACCACCCTGTCCGACGTGTACTTCCGCGTCGGCGGGCCGCACGTCGGCCGGACCGACACCGCGCTCGAGGTCAACAGCGACAACGTGCTCATCGACCACACCTGGGTGTGGCGCGGCGACCACGGCGTCGAGGGCTTCACCGACACCGAACGCTGGAACACCAACACCGGCCGCTACGGCGTCGTGATCAACGGCGACCACGTGACGGCGACCGGCCTGTTCGTCGAGCACTTCCAGCGGTACAACACCGTCTGGAACGGCGACGACGGCGCGACGATCCTCTACCAGAACGAACTGCCGTACGACCCGCCGACCCAGGCGGACTGGATGAACGGCGACGTCGAGGGCTACGCCGGTTACAAGGTCGGCGACCACGTGCGCAGGCACACCCTGCACGGCGGCGGCGTGTACGTCTTCAACCAGAACAACCCGACCATCCACACCGAGAACGGCTTCGAGGTCCCCGAGGCCCCCGGCGTCAGGCTGCACCACGTCATGACGGTCAACCTCAGCGCCGGCACCATCGACCACGTGGTCAACGGTGTGGGCGACCCGGCCGACACGACCAGGATCGGGGCGCCGGTGTACGTCGGGCAGTACCCAGCGCCATAGCGCCGACCGCACCCCCGCAGCGCCGACGCGGGCCCGGGGCCGCAGCCCTCCAGCTCCGGCCCCGGGTTTGGCGTGCCCGGAACGGGCAACACGCCTCTCCCGGGGCGACGGCGGAGGGGAGCGTGGAGTGCCGGTGGGCGTGGACCCGGGCTGTGAGCTGTGCGCCGGGAAACTGCCGGGCGGCTGGGCGTTGACGTACGCCGACGGCGACCCGGCGGGTGAGGCGACGCGCGAGACGATGCTGACCCTCGGCAACGGGTACCTGGCGACCCGGGGAGCGCCCCCGGAGGCATGGTCCGACGGGGTCCACTACCCGGGCACCTACCTGGCCGGCTTCCACAACCGGTTCACCGACCCGCACCGGCCGGACGGCGAGGACAGCATCGTCAACCTGCCGAACTGGCTGCCGTTGACGTTCCGCCCGGCCGGCGGAGACTGGTTGGCGCCGGACCGGGCGCGGCGGGAACACGAGCACCGCGTGTTGGACCTGCGCCGCGGGGTGTACCTGCGGGAACTGCTGGTGGTCGACCGTCAGCGGCGCAGGACCAGGATCCGCCAGCGACGCCTGGTGTCGATGGCGAACCCCCACCTGGCCGCCCTGGAGACGATCATCGTCCCCGAGAACTGGTCGGGCCGGCTGGAGATCAGGTCGGCCATCGACGGGGGAGTGGTCAACGCGAACGCGCCGCCGGAGGCCGGGACCTGCGGTCGACACCTCACCGACGTCGCCGGCGGGGCGGACGACCCGTACACCCTCTGGTTGACCGCGGCGACGACCGGCTCGCGGCAGCGGGTCGCCCTGGTCGCCCGTACCACGATCGGCCTGGCCGGCGCGCCGCGGCCGCCTGCCGCACAGAGGACGGAGACCGGGCCGGACGACGTGGCGCAGGTGTTCGGGGTCGACGTGGCGCCCGGGGACCGGGTGTCGGCGGCGAAGACCGTCGCGGTCTTCGCCGACCGCGACCGGGCGGTCTACGAGCCGCTGGCCGCGGCGCGGGAGGAACTGGGGTACGCCCCGGAGTTCGAGGGGCTGCTCGCCGAGCACGTCGCCGCGTGGGCCCGACTGTGGGAGCGGTTCCGGCTCGACATCGGGGAGGAACACGGGTGGCAGCTGCCGGTGCGGGTGCACACCTTCCACCTCCTGCAGACGCTGTCGCCGTACACGATCGACCTGGACGCCGGGGTGCCGGCGCGCGGGCTGCACGGCGAGGGCTACCACGGGCACATCTTCTGGGACGAACTGTTCGTCTACCCGTACCTGAACCTGCGGCTGCCGGAGCTGACCCGGGCGCTGCTGGAGTACCGGCACCGGAGGCTGACGGCGGCGCGGCGCCAGGCGAGCGCCGCCGGGATGGCCGGCGCCCTGTTCCCGTGGCAGAGCGGCAGCAGCGGACGGGACGAGAGCCCCAGCCGAGCCCGCTCCCCGGTCACCGGGGAGTGGGTCGACGACCGGACGGGGCGCCAGCAGCACGTCAGCCTGGCGGTGGCCTACTGCGTGTGGCGGTACTGGGAGACGACGGCCGACCTGGCCTTCCTCGCCGCCACCGGGGTCGAGCTGCTGGTGGAGACGGCGCGGTTCTGGGCCGGCCTGGCCACGTACGACCCGGCCGACGACCGCTACGACGTCAGGGGAGTGCTGGGGCCCGACGAGTACCACGACGGCTACCCGGGCCGCCCCGGCCAGGGGCTGGACAACTGCGCGTACGTCAACGTCATGGTCTCCTGGGTGCTGGCCCGCGCCGAGGAGGCGTACGCGATCCGGTGCCGGCACCACGGCGCGGCCGCCTGGCGGGAGATGACCGTCGCCGACGACGAGCGCGGCCGGTGGGCGCACATCAGCCGGCGGCTGCGGCTGACCTTCCTCGACGACGGCGTCCTCGCCCAGTTCGAGCGGTACGGCGACCTGGCGGAGCTGGACTGGCAGCGGTACCGGCGCCGGTACGGCGACCTGCGGCTGCTGGGGTCGCTGCTGCAGGCCGAGGGCGACGACCCGAACCGGTACAAGATCTCGAAGCAGGCCGACGTGCTGATGCTGCTGTACCTGTTCAGCGCCGACGAACTCACCGGCCTCGTGCGCCGCCTCGGCTACGACTTCGACCCCGCCCGGATCCCCGCCACCGTCGACCACTACCTGTCCCGCACGACCCACGGCTCCACCCTCAGCCGCATCGCCCACGCCTGGGTGCTGGCCCGCACCGACCGGCGGCGGTCCCTGGAGATGCTGCAGACCGCGCTCGGCACCGACCTCGCCAGCCCCGAGCACAGCTCGACGCGGGAGGGCATCCACCTCGGCGCCAGCGCCGGGACGCTGGACATCCTGCAACGCTGCTACACCGGCCTGGAGGTCCGCGACAACGTGCTGCGGCTCTGCCCGCTGCTGCCGGAGGCGCTCGACCGACTCGGCTGCGTCCTCCGGTACCGCAACCTGGTGATCACCCTCGACGTCGACCGCGAACGGGTACGCATCTCCGCCGCCGGGGGCGCCGACCAGGCCGTGCCGGTCGCCGTCTGGGACAGGTCGTTGCTGCTTGCGCCCGGTGACACCGTCACCGTCACCCCGCACGACCGACAGTGAGGACGCAGGGGGTCATCCGTTTGGGTGGGGCCAGTGCCTCCGGCGATGAGATCGATAGCCTGCCTCCATGGTTGCGGACGAGGGGGCCGACCACATCGGTACCAATCTTGAGGACCAGGGTTGGGGTGCGACGCGTGCCTGGGTGGAGAAGGGGCTGTCCGAGGCAGAACGCCGGCCAGGCTGGTGGCCGTGGACGCGACAGCGCAGTACTGCGACCATCCGTCCTTGCTGATGTCCCTGTTGCCCGGGGCCGTGCGCCTGGGCGATGAGGGGGGCGGACCGGCGTGCCGAACTGCTGGCCCACCAGTTGCTGCGCATCCACCGGCTGCCGGTGACCGCCGAGGCACGGCCGCGCGCGTATCAGGTGTGGACCTCTCCCGAGCGGGTGAGCCCGCCCGAAGACACCGATCAGCCTGAACTGTGGCAACGGGCTGTGAACGTGATCCGCCGCGAGCCCCCGGAGTACCGGGCCTGCTTCCTGCACCGGGACTTCCATCCCGGCAACGTCCTTTTCACGGGCGACGGCGACGGTCTGCGGATCAGCGGCGTCGTCGACTGGGTGGAGACCTCCTGGGGGCCGGCCGACCTGGACGTGGCCCACTGCTCGACGGCCCTGGCTCTGCTGCACGGGGTTTCCGCGGGCATGCACTTCGCCGACCGCTACGTTGCGGCAGGAGGGACGCTGGCCGAAGATCGCGCCGCCCATCTCTACTGGCGTCTGCTGGACGCCTTGGCCTTCGCTCCGGACGCCGAGAAGGTCGCCGTCCCGTGGCGCGAGGTGGGCCGTGCCGATCTGACTCCTGCCCTGCTGGCCAGGCGGCTGGAGGGATACCTCCAGGCCCTCTTCGCGCGCTACGCCTGAAGAGGGAACGAACTGGGCGTCCGGGCCGAGGCGTTGGGGGCCCGTCCGACAACGGGTGGTCGCCGACGGACCGACTTTATATCCACCGGTCAGTCGTCGTCATAGACAGTGGTGTCGATGTTGCGGGCGCACAAGGTAGCGATGATGAGTGGCTCGATACGGTCCCACCGGCCGCCAGCCAGGCCGCAGCCATGCTGCCATCGGCCTGATCCGCCGTCGATCCCTTTTCGGGCTCCCTCCGTCTTGCCCGGATCGTCGTTGCCTGACCGCGCAGCCGGATCGGCGCCGCGAGCGGCCCGGCCCGCGGCCCGCAGTGCCTGCTCGGTCTCTTCGGCAGACTTCAGCTGAGCTGTTCGGCCAGTCCGACGACGATGCCCTCCGGGCCGCGGACGTAGCAGAGCCGATAGCTGTCCTCGTACTGCGCCAGCTCGCCGACGAGTTCGGCGCCGTGGGTACGCAGGCGGGCAACGACGTCGTCGATGTCGTCGACGGCGAACATGATGCGACGAATGCCCAGCGTGTTCGCCGGTGCATCCTTCGGCTCGGCGCTGATCGCCTTCGGCGTGTGGAACATCGCCAGCTCGATCCGGCCGTGGCCGTCCGGGGTCCGCAGCATCGCGACGTCCTGTCGGACGTCGTCGATTCCGATGACACGCTCGACCCAACGTCCCTCGATTGGCCCCTTGCCCTCGAGTTCCATGCCAAGTTCGACGAAGAAGGCAACAACAGCGTCGAGATCGTCGACAACGATGAGGACGTTGTCCATCCGCTGGATCGTCATGCAGGGTCTCCTCAGACCTGTACGGCCACGGTGGCCGTGGCCACTCCTGAGACGGAGCCGCCAGGCCGTTCTCGACAGACTGTGCACCACTTTCCGCGGGAAATCTCGTGACGCGGCTGCCCCACACCGGCGGCGGCCATCGTTCAACACCAGCTAGTAACTAGTTGCCGCCGCGGTTCAGCCAGGCGCGGACCGCGCCGCCCTGGTAGACCACCAGGTAGTCGGCCTTGCCGTCGCCGCTGATGTCGGCGAACTGGATGTACGGGCGGGGGTAGCCGGATTCGTTGGCCCAGTCGTAGCGGGCCTGGAAGCCGCCGTTGCCCCCGCCGCCGCGGTTGAGGAAGGCGTGCACCGCGCCCTCGACGCTGACCTGGAGGTAGTCGGCCCGCCCGTCACCGTCGGCGTCGGCGAACCGGACCGCTTCCACCGACGAGCCCCGGGTGCCGCCGGCCCAGGTGAGCCACAGCCGCCAGGCCGGCGGCTGTGGCTTGCCAGCCCGGCGTTCGGTGGCGCGGTCCCACATGTTCCGGTACACGTGCACCGCGCCCTTCGCGCCGACCCGCAGCAGGTCGTCACGCCCGTCTCCGGTGACGTCCGCGAAGCGCAGGTTGTTCCGGTTGAATGAATCGACGCGGAAGACGATCCCCCAGGGGACGAACGCGAGCGTGTCACCCGAACCCTTGACGTTGAGGTATGCCCGCACCTCGCTGGTGGAACTGACCACGAGGTAGTCGTCGCGCCCGTCCCCGTTGAGGTCGGCGAACCGCACCTCGTCGCCGTGGACCGCCGTCTGCCCTGCGGGGGCGTACCTGCCCACGTTGACCCAGTGGGGCTGCCCGGGCGTGCCGACCGTGTTCACCGAGGCCCGGAAGCGGCCGTCCGAATAGACCTGCAGGTAGTCGGCCCGCTTGTCGCCGTTCAGCTCGGCGATGATCGTACGGCCGGGGGTGCCGCCGTATCCGGAGGCGATCTCGCCCAGCTTGCGCCACCCCGTACCGAGTGCCGTGTCGTCGGAGTCTCCGGGGGAGCAGGCGGTGGGGGCGTTCTCCGGCAGCGGCGCCTGGATCCAGCCCCGATGGTTCGCATCGAGCACGCTTTCGTACCAGGCGGCGGCCATCTTGGCGTAGCCCTCGTCGTTCGGGTGGACGTCGTTCTGCAGACCATCGGTGATCAGCACCCTGCTCATGTCCACCAGGAGCACGCGCTTGCCCTTGTCCTGCAGGTCCCGCACCACGGCGGGCAGTGCCGCGTTGTACGCGTCGATGCGCGACTGCAACCCGGTCTTGCCGACCGGGTTGAGCTGGGCGACCAGCACCGTGGCCCGTGGTGAATCGGCCAGCGTCTGGTTGATCAGCTCCTTGAGCCGGGTGGGCGCGGACGACAGCGCGAAGTTCTGGCCGATGTCGTTGGTGCCGGCGTGCAGCGTGATGACGTTCGGCTGATAGCGCGGCACGCTGCAGTCGGCGATTGCCGTGATCTCGTCGATCCGGTCGCCGGGGTGGCCCTCGTGGTCGTTGTCGCTCATCGACCCGGTCTTCGCCGTTCCGACGAAGTCGACGTTCCGCGCGTTGCCCTTGAGGTAGTCGTACAACTCGTCGCGGTAGCCGTTGCGGTCGGAACTCTCCACGCCGTAGGTGATCGAGTCGCCGAGCGGCATCAGGCGGATGTCCAGGTTGCTCAACGCAAGGCCGCGCTCGGTGCCTGCCGCTGCGGAGAGTTGCTTCTCCGTGGCCGCGCAGGCCGGCCACCCGTCGGCGTCGGGGTGGCACGGGGCCGGCACGGCGACCGCGTCCGGGATTACCGCGACACCGACCGCGGCCAGCGACAGCGCTGCGACGACCGAGGTGAGCCATACAACCTGCACTTTTCGCCGAGGAGACATGGACGCCCCTTCCGTAGGGCATTCGACAGTGTCCTGTGATAGTAGAGCTCTAGCCGAACCGGCCGCCGGGCTGATCGCCGACCTCACCGGCCCGACCGCCGCCGCCGACGACACCGCCGCCGTCTACGGCGACGCGGCCTACGGCGACGGCGAGGTCCTCCAGCGGCTCGACAGCGCCGGGATCGACGCCAAGACCAAGGTCCAGCCACCGGATGCGCCCACCGGGAAGTTCACCAAGCACCGCTTCGACATCAACCTCCGCGACGCCACGGTGACCTGCCCGGGCGGCTCGGCCATCCCGATCCGGCCGGTCAAAGGCCACGCCCGCCACGCCGGCAAAGCCGACTTCGGCACCGCCTGCGCCACCTGTGAGGCGCATCGGGAGTGGGGCCCAGGGCTTCACGAGGACGGCTTCGGGTCGCGGCCGGCCCCGCCGCCAGCCGGTACCGGACACCGATGGCAGGAGTCGCGCCGATCGCTCACCTGTTGAGTTTCCCTGCGCCGTAGGCGGCCCCTATCAGCCCGCCGACCGCCCATGGCCACCAGCCAGGCAGCCACCAGCCGGCCGATGCGGCAAGGAGCGTGTACGCCACAACAAGTACGAGCAACGCCAGCGCGAACGCGACGGCCACGACCGTCAACCGGGCGCGGCGGACCCGCCGGCTGTCATCCACCGAAGGCTCCTGCGGGTCCCCGCCGACCGGAGTCACTCTGACCGCGCATGGACCATCCGCACCCGACTCGACCGCGAACGACACCCGCTGCCCCTGTTCCAGGGTCCGACGGCCGTTCGTCTCGATGCTGGAGTGATGCACGAACAGGTCTGGACCGCCGTGATCGGGGGCGATGTATCCGTATCCCTCCTCGGGATCGAACGACACAACCCTGCCCTCGGCCATTCGACCCTCCCCGCCATACCTTCGGCCGCTGGTGCCAAACAGACCATACGGGACTCTGCACAACCGGGTGACCGGCGCGCTCGTCCGCCACTGATGGGGCGCGGCCCCGCAGGCGCTGCGCAGCGGCCGGCCGGGAGATCCCGAACCGCGCGTGCAGCGCGCCCGCGATCGCTCCTCCCGGCCGTTCGCCCGAACTGCGGCGGCGACGGCCGCCGGCGCGGAGCCTCAGGTCTACGCTCCTGATATGGCGGGCGCCGAGGCACCGAAGGCGGGCATGACGATCAGCATTCGGACCCGACGCGACGTCGTCGTGGTGGACCCGGACCGGTTCCTGGCTGCGGCATGGCAGGCGCTGCGCGACCGCAACCCAGGTCTGACCGACGCCGAGGCGGCCGAGGCGGTGGTCGACGTCCACGACGCCGTACACGCACTGCTCGACCGGGACGGAACGCTCGCCGCCGACGCAGGGCAGGGGTCGGCTGTCGACACGCGTCCCGCGCCGCTCGCGACGCGTCCGGCCCGGCTAATGGCATTGTTGTCGTGCTGGCCTGTGCCTACGGTGTGGTGATGCTCTCGCGACGACTGACGGTGACCTTCGATGCGCACGACGCGGCGCGCCTGGCGCGGTTCTGGGCCGGGGTGCTCGGCCGGGAGGTCGTCGACGACGCCGATGGTGCTCTCGTGCCCGGCGATGACACCCAGCTCGGCCTCCGGTTCGTCCCGAGCCGCGCGGAGAAGGTGGGGCTGAACCGCATGCACCTGCACCTGACCAGCGCCAGCCCCGCCGACCAGCAGCACACGGTGGCGAAGGCGCTCGGGCTCGGCGCCAACCACCTCGACGTCGGGCAGCGCCCCGAGGAGGGGCACGTCGTCCTGGCCGACCCGGAGGGCAACGAGTTCTGCGTGATCGAGGCGGGCAACGGCTTCCTCGCCGGGTGCGGCTTCCTCGGGGAGCTTGCCTGCGACGGCACCCGGGAGGTCGGCCTCTTCTGGAGCGAGGCGCTGGGCTGGCCGCTGGTGTGGGACCAGGACCAGGAGACCGCGGTCCAGTCACCGCACGGCGGCACGAAGGTCGCGTGGGGAGGCCCGCCCGTGGCCCCGAAACAGGGGCGGAACCGGCAGCGCTTCGATCTCGTCCCGGCCGGTGGCGACCAGCAGGCGGAGGTCGACCGGCTGATCTCCCTCGGGGCCACTCGGCTCGAGGTCGGTGCGGACGGCACCGTCGTGCTGGCCGATCCCGACGGCAACGAGTTCTGCGTGAGAAGGAGCTGACCGATCGGAGTCGGCCGGGCGACCGGCCGGTGCGGGTCGTCAGGGCACCTGTCGGATCCGGGTCACCAGCAGGCCGCTGAGCAGGGTCACCGCGCCGGTCACCGAGAAGAGCAGCGGGTATCCGCCGGGGGAGACCACGATCGGTGCGGCGAGCGCCGGGCCGAGGACCTGGGGTGCGGCGTTGGCGATGTTGATCACGCCGAGATCCTTGGCGCGGTCGGTGGCGCGCGGCAGCACCTGGGTGATCAACGCCGCGTCGACGGCCATGTAGGCGCCGTAACCGATGCCCAGCACGACCGCCGCGGTCACCACCACGGGCCAGGTCGGCAGGGCGGCCAGCAGCAGCGCGGCCGTGCCGAGCAGCATCCCGGCCCCGATGACGAAGATCTTGCGGCGACCGGTGCGGTCGGACAGCCGGCCGACGAGCACCGCCGACAGCCCGACACTGAGCATGTTCAGCAGGAGCAGGACCACGATGTCCTGCTCCGGGTGGGGCCGGTGCACCTGGTCCTCGAGGAAGTACAGCAGGTAGAGGGTGGCCAGGGCGGTGCCCAACTGGACCAGGAAACGGGTGATGAAGGCCCACGTGAAGTCCGGGTGGTCGCGGAAGGTCCGCCACACCCCGCGCAGCAGCCGGGCGCTCGGCGGCCGGTGTTCCACCGGTAGCGGGTGGTCCTCGGTCAGTGTGGTGAACGGCAGCGCGAGCAGCACCAGGGCCCCCGCCAGCACGAGGTAGCCGCCGGCGTTGTCGTCCTGCACCAGCCCGATGACCAGCGAGGCACCGGCCACGCCGGCGACCGCCTGCGGCATCCCGATCCAGCCGGAGACCGCGCCCCGCTGCGCCACGGGGACCCGGTCGGGCACGGCTGCGGTCAGCGACGCCAGCATCGCGTTGAGGCAGACCTGGACACACACCCAGCCGATCGCCACGCCCAGGATGCCCTGCTGCCCGCCGAGCAGGACCAGCGAGAACGCCGCGAGTACGGCACCGCCCAACGTCCACACGTGCCGGCGGCCGGTGAGGATCCGCAGCCGCCCGCGTCGGGCCACGGTCCGGTCGGACAGCGCGCCGGCGAGCGGGTTCGCCACGATCGCGACGAGCGCGCCCAGCCCGGTCACCCAGCCGAGTAGGGCCTCCTTGTGCGCGGCGTCGATCAACTCGACCTGCCGGGGCAGGAGGATCTGGACGGGCGCGAAGAACGCCATCCAGACGCCCAGGTTGGCCGCGGCGAGCAGGGCGACCCAGCCCGCCCGCACCGGCCGTACCGGATCCGCCAGGGCGGCCGGGCCGACCGGCGCGGCGCCAGGCGCCGTGTCGGGGGTGGGGTCGACCGGGGCGGCGCCAGTAGTGCCCACGGCCAGTCTCCGATCAGGTCACGGAACCAGTGGCACGACCCGTCCGGGGCACGCCGCCGCGTACCCTGTAGTCGCTTCCGCCGTCGCTGCGCGGTGACGGGACACTAACCCGTGGACATAGACCGGGGAAGATGGTTGGCCGAGAATCTTGTCGACACGAGGAAAGCCCCTCGGCTTCGCGCTGAGGGGCTTCCCGCGTTCCGGGCAGGTCAGCCCACCGGGCCGATTTCCTTGGCCAGGTCGACGAACGCGCGCCACGAGCGCGGACCGAAGTGGAGGGTGCCGCCGTCGCGGTCCTTCGTGTCGCGCACCAGCACCACGCCCGGCAGGTTGTCGGCCACCTCGACGCAGGCCCCGCCGTTGCCGCCGGACTTCGTCGACTTCCGCCACTGAGGGGTCAGCACGTCCATGACTTCGTCACTTCCTTGATCAGCTCGATTGACTGCCGGCGGGGGAGCGCCTCGTTCCGCACGATCTCCCACGTCCTTGCGAGTCTAGCGACATCCACGGGGGTATCGACGATCTGCGCATCGAGCTGGTTGTCGGCATAGGCCACCCGTGCGCCGTCGGGGAGGTCGGCGATGATGAACTGGCCGCCCAGCCCGAGGTACATCCCCGCGTCGACCGGCACGACGTGCACCTGGATGTGCTCCCTGGCCGCCAGGGCGAGCAGGTGCTCGCACTGCTCCGCCATGAGCCCCGGCTGGTCGAGCACCGGCCGGCGCAGGATGCCCTCGTCCAGCACGGCGATGAACTGCGGTGGCTGCTCCCGGGCCAGGATCGCCTGGCGCTCCAGCCGGGACGCCACGATCCGCTCGACCTCGTCGGCGTCGAACCGCCCGCCGGCCAGGGTGGCGCGGGCGTACCGCTCGGTCTGGAGCAGGCCCGGGACGTACGCCAGCTCGAACCACCGCAGGGTGGTCGCCTCGCGCTCGAACCCGATCCACTCGCGCAGCCAGATCGGCGTCACGTCCAGCTTGGCCAGGTCGCGCAGCATCCGCATGAACCGGCCCTCCCGGCCGGGCTGATACGCGGGGTCGTGCGCGCGGTCGACGGCCTCCATGTACTCCCTCGTCGGCGGGCGCCCGCCCGTCTCGACAGAGCTGACATGGGAGCCGGAGTAGTCGATGGTCCGGCCGAATTCCTCCTGACTCAATCCGAGCGACGCCCGGAGCAGCCGAAGTTCGTTGAGCACGTAGTCGCTGGCGGTCCCCATCAATTCCCCAATTCCTGCTCGATTGTGCCGGCGAGACTTTCGGAGGCGCCCATCCACCCTTCCGACCTGCGCGGATGCGACGCGCGCGTTCCGACAGTAGTCGTGTCCTAACCAGACTGTCACGCATGCGGACCCGCTCCACGCCGAGAAATTGCTGGGGCGGACTCCGTCCCGGGGCCGCCCTGGCTTTCCCCCTTGCGGGGCGGCCCCGGTTCCAGCTATCCGAGGAGGTCGATGATGCGTATCCGCTTGTTCCGGTGCCGGATGAAGGCCCTGCCGTCGCTACCCAAACGGCAGCGCGGCAGGAACCTGCCGGGCTGGATGACGCAGTCGACCGACGTCTTCCCGACCAACGACCCCGGCCGCGCCGGCCGGGTCACCCCCGGGCAGGAGCGGCGGGCGAACGGCGGGCGGCACTCGTGACGGCGCATCCGCTGACCGTCGTCGTCTTCGCCGCCCATTACGCGGCCGGCCCGCACTGGATCTGCGTGGCGTGCGCACAGCCCTGGCCGTGCCCGACGTGGACGGACCTGCCGATCGACGCCGCCCTGCGTCGGGCGCTCCTGCCCGGCTTCAGCATCCTGGTGCCGCAGGCCATCCGCGACCTGCGCGGCCGACCCGAAGGCCCCGAACCGCCCGAGATCGTCAAACGCTTCCTGTGGTTCCTGCCCCTGACCGACGAAGAGGCACGCGCCACCGCACGGAGGCTGCGCTGATGGCCCGGCCGACGGTCCCGCACACGCCCATGCGCCCGCTGTGGCGATGCCGCAACTGCGGCGCCGAATGGCCCTGCCAACCCGCCCGACTGTCCCTGCTCAGCGAGTACCGGGGCAACCGCACCGCGCTCCTCGTCTACCTGGGCACCCTCATGGCCGAGGCCCGCGACCAGTTCGCCCAACTCCACGACCAGGCCGTGCCACCGGACCTGACCGACCGCTTCCTCACCTGGGCCCGCGCCCGGGGCTGAGCCCGTCCACCCGATACCCACTAGCCTCCTAGGATGCCGTAGGGGATGTGTCCGACCGGGGGAGGGGCGCATCCGCACTGGACGGTCCGACCGGTGCGGCCCGCCGGTGAGCGTCGGCGCGCCGGGGTGCGGTGCGGGGGGCCGGGTGGGAGGCTGGCGCACCTGCGGTGTCGCCGACATTGCCGGATTGTTACCTGGTTTACCCGTCGATGGCTTGCGGATGTCCACCGGTTGGCAATACGTTGCCGTCGGCAACAAAACCAGTGAAGGTCATCCCCTTCGGAGGCACCGATGACGGTGGCGAGGTGGTGCGAACCATGAGCGACGTGCCGATCCTCCTGGAGATGCGCGCCATCACCAAGGAGTTTCCCGGGGTCAAGGCCCTCGCCGACGTCAACCTCGTGGTGCGCGAGGGCGAGATCCACGCGATCTGCGGCGAGAACGGCGCCGGCAAGTCCACCCTGATGAAGGTCCTCAGTGGCGTCTACCCGTACGGCACGTACGAGGGCCAGATCATCTACCAGGGCGCGGAGACCCGGTTCTCCGACATCCGGGCGAGCGAGCACGCGGGCATCGTCATCATCCACCAGGAGCTCGCGCTCATCCCGCACATGTCGATCACCGAGAACATCTTCCTCGGCAACGAGCCGCGCAGGCGCGGCGCGATCGACTGGAAGGCGGCCAACCGCATGGCGCACGACCTGATGGCGCGGGTCGGCCTGCGGGAGGACCCGGACACCCTGGTCAAGGACATCGGCGTCGGCAAGCAGCAGCTGGTGGAGATCGCCAAGGCGTTCGCCAAGGACGTGAAGCTGCTCATCCTCGACGAGCCGACCGCCGCGCTGAACGAGACCGACTCCCGGCACCTGCTGGACCTGCTGCGCGGCTTCCGGTCCAAGGGCATCACCTCCATCATGATCTCGCACAAGCTGAACGAGATCGAGGCGATCGCCGACCAGATCACCATCCTGCGCGACGGCCGTACGGTCGAGACCCTGAACGTCAGGGCGGACGGCGTCGACGAGGACCGGATCGTGCGCGGGATGGTCGGCCGCGAGCTGAGCAGCCGCTTCCCGGACCACACGCCGAAGATCGGCGACGTCTTCTTCGAGGTCCGCGACTGGAACGTCCGGCACCCGATCTCGGCCGAGCGTCAGGTCTGCAAGAACGCGAGCTTCGCCGTACGCCGCGGCGAGATCGTCGGCTTCGCCGGCCTGATGGGCGCGGGCCGCACCGAGCTGGCGATGAGCGTCTTCGGCCGCTCCTACGGCGTGTACGAGTCGGGCACGATCGTCAAGGACGGCAAGGAGGTCGTGCTGAAGTCGGTGGCGGACGCGATCGCCCACGGGCTCGCGTACGTCAGCGAGGACCGCAAGGCGATCGGCCTGAACCTGCTCGACGACATCAAGACGTCCACGGTGGCCGCCAAGCTGTCCAAGATCTCGCGTCACGGCGTCCTCGACGAGGTCAAGGAGTACAAGGCCGCCGAGGCCTACCGCAGGGAGCTGCGGACCAAAACCCCCACGGTCGACGAGGGCGTCGCCAAGCTCTCCGGCGGCAACCAGCAGAAGGTCGTCCTCGCGAAGTGGATGTTCACGGACCCGGACCTGCTGATCCTCGACGAGCCGACGCGCGGCATCGACGTGGGCGCCAAGTACGAGATCTACGGCATCATCCAGCGGCTCGCCGACCAGGGGAAGGGCGTCGTCGTCATCTCCTCGGAGCTGCCCGAGCTCATCGGGCTCTGCGACCGCATCTACACCGTGTTCGAAGGCACCATCACGGGCGAGATCGCCCGGTCCGAGGCGGACCCGGAGACCCTCATGAAGCACATGACCTCGACGAAGAAGATGCAGACACGATGAGCCGGATCAAGGACCTTCAGAAGAACCTGTTCGGAGGCACCACCTCCAACGCCCGCCAGTTCGGGATGATCTTCACGCTGGTGGCGATCGTCGTCCTGTTCCAGATCCTGACCGACGGTCTGACCCTGCGATCGGACAACCTGATCGCGCTGTTCCAGCAGAACTCGTACATCCTCATCCTGGCCATCGGCATGCTGATGGTGATCGTCGCCGGGCACATCGATTTGTCGGTCGGCTCGGTCGCCGCGTTCGCCGGCATCCTGGTGGCCAAGTCGATGTTCGAGTGGTCGCTGCCGTGGCCCGTGGCCATCCTCTTCGGCCTGGCGATCGGCGCGGTGATCGGCGCCTGGCAGGGCTTCTGGGTCGCCTACATGGGGGTGCCGGCGTTCATCGTCACCCTGGCGGGCATGCTGCTGTTCCGGGGCGGCAACCAGTTCATCGGCAACGCGAACACGATTCCGGTGCCCGAGGGCTTCCGGGTGATCGGTTCCGGGTTCCTGCCCGAGACCGGGCCGGACACCGGCTACAACAACCTGACGCTGCTGCTGGGCCTGGCCGCCTGCGCGGCCGTGGTCTGGCGGGAGTTCCAGGCGCGCCGGACCCGCCACGAGATGCACGCCGACGCGGCCCCGATGTGGATCGCGATCCTGCGGATGGCCGTGATGGTCGGCGTGATCGTGTTCGTCTCGCTGCGCTTCGCCAGCGGCCGGGTCGGCACCAGCTTTCCCGTCTCCGGCATCATCCTGGTGGCGTTGGTCCTCGCGTACTCCTTCTACACCCGCAACACGGCCGGCGGCCGGCACATCTACGCGGTGGGCGGCAACTCCCGGGCGGCCGAGCTGTCCGGCGTGAAGCTCAGGCGGGTCAACTTCCTGGTCATGATGAACATGTCCGTCCTGGCCGCGCTGGCCGGCATGATCTTCGTGGCCCGATCGGCGGCGTCCGGCCCGCAGGACGGCAACGGCTGGGAACTGGACGCGATCGCCGCGGTCTTCATCGGCGGCGCGGCCGTCTCCGGCGGCATCGGGACCATCAGCGGCTCCATCGTCGGTGGTCTGGTCATGGCCGTGCTCAACAACGGCCTGCAACTGCTGGGCGTCGGCACCGACCGCGTCCAGATCATCAAGGGCCTGGTCCTGTTGCTGGCCGTCGCGCTCGACGTCTACAACAAGCGCCAGGGACGTTTCTCCGTCATCGGCAGCATCACCCGCTCGTTCCGCCGAGACGGTTCCGGCACGCCCACCTCCTCCGCCACCGCGGGGGAGAAGCGCGCCCCGACCACGGTGTCCGCCGGCTGACGGGTACCGAACAAACCCCCGTATCACTCCGTAGAAGGGCAGCACTCCCCATGCGCAAACTGCTCGGTAAGTCGGTGGCGATCGGCGCCATCGCCGCGCTCGCTCTGACCGCCTGCGGCTCGGGCCGCGACGAGGAGTCCGGCAGCTCCGGCGGCGACAGCAAGGGCTTCGCGGCCAACGCCCTGATCGGTGTGGCCCTGCCGTCGAAGACCTCCGAGAACTGGGTCCTCGCCGGTGACCTGTTCGTCAACGGCCTGAAGGAGGCCGGCTTCTCCAGCGACGTGCAGTACGCGGGCGCGTCGACGACGGTCGCCGACCAGCAGGCGCAGATCACCGCCATGGTCACCAAGGGCGCCAAGGTCATCGTCATCGGCGCGACCGACGCCGCGCAGCTGTCGACCCAGGTCGCCGCGGCCCACGCGGCCGGCGCGAAGGTCATCGCCTACGACCGGCTCATCCTGAACACCCCCGACCTCGACTACTACGTCGCGTTCGACAACTTCAAGGTCGGCCAGCTCCAGGGCCAGGCCCTGCTGGACGGCATGAAGGCCAAGAAGCCGAACGGCCCGTACAACATCGAGCTGTTCTCCGGCTCGCCGGACGACAACAACGCCGGCGTCTTCTTCAACGGCGCGATGGACGTCCTCAAGCCCGAGATCGACAAGGGCAACGTGGTCGTCGCCTCGAAGCAGACCGACGTCAAGCAGACCGCCATCCAGGGTTGGAAGGCCGAGGGCGCGCAGGCCCGGATGGACCAGCTGCTGACCTCGACGTACGGCAACAAGGAACTGGACGGGGTGCTGTCCCCGAACGACACCCTCGCCCGCGCGATCATCACCTCGATCAAGGGTGCCGGCAAGCCGATTCCGGTCGTGACCGGCCAGGACTCCGAGGTCGAGTCGGTCAAGTCGATCATGGCGGGCGAGCAGTACATGACCATCAACAAGGACACCCGGAACCTGGTGAAGCAGACCATCGCCATGGTCAAGGCCCTGCAGGCCGGCAACACCCCCGAGGTGAACGACACCAAGTCGTACAACAACGGCGTCAAGGTCGTCGACACGTACCTGCTGCCGCCGCTCGCCGTCACCAAGGCGAACGCGGCCGAGGCGTACGCCAACGACCCGAAGCTCGCGCCGCTCACCAAGTGAGCGCCGCCGCGGGCTAGCCGCTGACGGCCGAGGGGTCCCGGAGCACCCGCTCCGGGACCCCTCGTCGTCGAGTACGGGCGACCCGCGCCGGCCCGTCGTCCGCCGCCGGTCTGAGCGGAGGCCAGCCCGCAGGCTGATCCGAGACTCAACCCGTGGGCGGATCTTCCGCGGCGACGCGACGGCCCGCCAGGCAGATCCCAGGAGGTCTGAGCAGCCACGATGGGCCCACCCTGAAGACGTGCAAGGGGGCCGACTGCCCGGAGGAGGGCGGAGAGACCGGTATGGTCAACCCGGACTACCTCGGCACCGGCCCGATCTCCTGGCCCGGGGTCTGACACGGTGACCGGGCCCATGCGGCGCCGCGTGCGGCGCGGCATGGGCCCGTATCCCTTCCGGGAGCGGCGTGGGTCACGGCCCGGCGAGAGGGAACTCGTCGAACAGGACCACCTCGGCGTCGGGGTCGACGGTGTCGAAGCGGTACGAGCGGACCATCCCGTCGGCGGTGTCCAGCAGCGTGAAGGCGGTGATGTCGTTGCTCGCCACGTACGGCAGGACGGCGCCGTCGGGCCCGGCCAGCGGCGCGACGGTGGGCACGATCGGGGCCAGGCCGCCCGGGTCGCCCTGCTGGACGTACCCGTCCGGCAGTTCGCGCGACCGGCCGGACGTCACGTCGTAGGCGCCGTAGCTGTTGCCGACGTTGGACGTCTCCAGCCAGTGCACGCCGGCCGCGTTGCGGAACCGGTTCCACACGTGCGAGTGTCCGTTGAGGACCAGGTGGACCCCGGCGGAGTCGAGCAGCGGCTCGACGTCGCGCAGGATGTGGTCGTCGGCCTGCGGGTAGTGGTAGGTGATCCCGTCGGGCCCGATCGTCGGCACCGGATCGGTGAACGGCGGGGCGGAGTGGTGACCGAGCCCGTGGCTCGGGTGGTGGAACATCACCACCCGGTACCGGGCCGCCCGCGCCGCGGGGGAGGCCAGTTCGGCGGCGAGCCAGCGGTACTGGGCCGAGCCGCGGGCGACCGGCTCGAAGATGAACTGGCCGTGCCCCCAGCGCTCCGGCCGGTCGACGTCCCCGGCGGCCTCCTGGAACCTGCCCCGCCCGGTGAGCTTGGGCGTACGCCAGATCGTCGTGGCGAACAGGGCGATCAGGTGGACGTCGCCGATGGTCCGCGACCACCAGCGCGGCCCGCCCGCGTCGCTGCGCGGCACCGGGAACAGCTCCTCGTACGTGGTGACGTCCCAGGCGCCGGGCTGCGGATCGTTGAACTGCTCCTCCAGCGACGCGGTCTGCGACCAGCGTCCCATCACCTCGTGGTTGCCGATGGCCGGGTAGAGCGGGGTGTTCGGCAGGATCGGCGCGCCCGGCCAGCGGCCGTCGGCCCGGCCGGCGAAGCTGGTGAAGAACGCCGGCCGGCGGGCGCTGTCGAACCAGTCGCTGGCCCGGTCCGGGACGTTGACCATGTCCCCGGCCATCAGCACCCCGTCGAGCGCGGTGCCGGCGGTCTCGCCGACCTTGGTCAGGTTCGCGGGGACCATCGGCATGAGCTGGTGGTCGCTGGTCAGCAGCAGCCGGACCGGCCGCCCGGGCGGGACGGCCGGGGCGAGGCTGTGGGCGGCGGTGACGCTCGCGCGGCCGTCGTCGTCGACCGACACGACCCGGTACGGGCTGCGCCCGGCCGGTAGCCCGCCGATCAGGGCCAGGTGCCGGTACACCGGGCGGCGGGTCACCCCGGCGTACGTCCGGCCCGGCACCGACGACCCGGCGTCCTCCCGGGTACGCGACAGCGGGCGGGTCTCGGCGCGGAACCGCCGCCACCCCGGGCCCGCGTCGGCGGGGCCGGTGGCGGCGGCGTGCGCCTGCCGTTCGGTCAGCCCCGGCACCCCGGCGCCGACCAGCGCGACCTGGCACCTGCCGGCCTGCTCGGTGTGCCACAGTACGTGGACCCCGTCGGGCCCCGGATCGAGCAGGTACGGCTCGCACAGCAACGTCACGCAGTGAGTATGCGGGCCGCCGGATCCGCCGCGGGGGCCCGAGTGGCGCGGCCGGGAGTGCCGACCCGGATGGAGGGGCGCCGTTGGTGCCCACGATCGCCCGCGGCGCTGCTGGGCCGGCTCGACGCGTACCTGTTGCTGCTGGCCCCGGCGGTGGCGGCCGGCGCGGTGGTGCTGGCCACGCTGGCCTGGCGGCGTGCCCTGCGCTCGTACGCCGGCGCCAGACCGTCTGGTGTGTCAGCCCACGGTGGGGCTGCGGCGTTCGAGCAGCACTACGTCGCGCCACCTGCCGTGGTGCCGGCCGAGGCGGTGGCGGACGCCGACGGTACGGAACCCGCAGGCGTGGTGCAGGGCGATGCTGGCGGTGTTCTCGGGGAAGACGCCGGACTGGATGGTCCAGATGCCGGCCGCCTCGGTGGACGCGATCAGCGCCCGCAGCAGCGTCCGGCCGATGCCTCGCCCCTGCGCGTCGGGACGGACGTAGACGGAGTGCTCGACGACTCCCGCGTAGACGCCGCGGTCGGACACGGCGGCGCAGGCGACCCAGCCCAGCACCCGGTCCCGGTCGTCGACGGCGACGTGGCGGTGGCCCGGCAGCCGGCGGGCGGTGAAGTCCTCCCAGCTCGGCGGGCTGGTCTCGAAGGTGGCGTCGCCGCCGGCGATGCCCTGCCGGTAGATGTCGAGGACGGCCTCGGCGTGCCAGTCGGCCATCGGCACCACGGTGATCCCCTGCGTACGCATTCCCGCAGGCTACGGGTCCGGGGTCAGACGCCCGACGGGTACGTCTCCGGCTCGGCGAGGCTCGCGGGGCGCACGCGCAACGGCCGCACGGCCTGGGACTCGTCGACCCAGCAGAAGGCGTCGTACCGCTCGCCGAGCACGGTGGGCACGTAGTTGCCCCAGCGTTCCCGCTCGGGGTGGTAGACCACGCCGATCGCCCGGTGGTCGAGCTCGTCGGTGAGCAGGTCGGGTCGGCCGTCGCGGGGGAAGACGAACAGGGCCTGCGCCGGCGCGGCGCCGTGCAGCACCTCCTCCAGGGAGTGTCGCCGGCCCGGCGGCACCGGCATCACCTCCACCGGCGCGCCCCAGGCGTCGCCGGCGACCACGGTGCCGTGGTGGGTGCCGAAGCCGACCAGCACGACCTGCTCCGCGCCGTACCGTTCCCGGGCGAGCTGGCCGATGTTGACCTCGCCCGCGTCGGCCATGTCGGTGGCCCGCGCGTCGCCGACGTGCGTGTTGTGCGCCCAGACGATCCCCTTCGCGCCGGGCCCGTAGTGCGCCAGGAGCCGGTCGAGGGTGTCGTCCATGTGCCGGTCGCGGACGTTCCAGGACTCCCGGCCGCCGCGCACCATCGTCCGGTAGTAGCGCTCGGCGCCGGCGACGACCTCCGCGTTCTGCCACGCGCCGAAGAACCCGGCGCCGTCGGCCGCGGCCCGCTCGCGCAGCGCGACGAGGAGGTCGACGACCTCGTTCTCGCAGTTGTTCGGCACCAGCCGGGTCGCCAGCGCGTACTGCTGCGCGTCCTCGGAGTAGGGCTGGAAGCAGCGGTAGGCGGCGAGCGCCGCCGGCACCTGCTCCGGGTCGTGCTCGCGCAGGTGGACGAGGATCTCGCGCAGCGACTCCCACAGCGAGTACACGTCCAGCCCGTGGAAGCCCGCGCGGGCGGGCTCGTCCACCCGGCTGTTGTGCACGCGCAGCCAGCGGGTGAAGTCGACGACCTCCTCGTTGGCCCACATCCACGTCGGCCACCGCTCGAACGTGGCCAGGGCCTCGCGTGGGTCGTCGGGCGCGCCGGCCAGGCAGCGTACGCTGCGGTCGACCCGGTCGCAGTCCGGCCAGTCGCCCTCGACCGCGACGAACGAGAAGCCCTTCTCCTCGATCAGCCGTCGGCTGATCGCCGCCCGCCAGGTGTAGAACTCGTGCGTGCCGTGGCTCGCCTCGCCCAGCATGACCACGCGGGCGTCGCCCACCCGGTCCAACAGCACGTCCAGGTCACCGGGGTCGGCCAGCGGCGCCGCGAGCCCGGTCACCTCGTCGTCGTAGCGTCCCATCGCTCACTCCCGGTACGTCGGCTGCCGGTCCGTGTCGCCGAGGTCGGTCGGGCGGCCCCACGCGCACGCGCGGCGGGCCCGGTCGGGTCGACACGGGGTGGCTTACCCGGCAGCGGTGCCGCCATGCGGGGCGGTCGACCGCGCACACCGGGTGACGCCGGCCGTGCCGCCCGTTTGCATCGCTGCCGGGTGGGTAGCCGCCGACGTCCAGCGGGCGGGCGGAAGGCGGCGCAGCGATGAACAGGGGCCGGATCGGCGACATGGCCGTCAGCGCGGCCGGCAACGTGGCCGGGGCGATGGTCGATCCCCGACAGGGACTCACGAAGCTGCGCTCGGTGGTCACCGTGCGCAGCCTCGTCGCGGCGGCGGCGGGGGCCGCCGTCGGCTTCCTGGTGCTGCGGGCGACCCGGCGTGGCTGACGGCGTGCTCTGGGTGGCGGGTGACGGGTCGGGTTCGGTCCGAGGGCCGCGGGGGGCGGGCAGCGGGCCGGCGTCGCCACGATCGTGCGGGTGTCCGGCCGAACGGCCTATCCGGACTTTTGCCGCTAATAGGATCTGCCTGCCGCCCTTCGGAACCGGTGCGGCTGCGAGGCCGGCCGGGACGGACCGAGGCGGGCGGAACGCCGGGATCAGGAGGCTGACGTGCAGGAGATCGTGGGGGAGAGCCTGGCCCGGAGACTGGTGGACTGGGGCGTCGACACCGTCTTCGGGCTGCCCGGGGACGGCATCAACGGCCTGATGGAGGGCTTCCGCCGGCAGCGGGAGAAGCTGACCTTCGTGCTGGTGCACCACGAGGAGGCGGCCGCCTTCATGGCCACCGGCTACGCCAAGGCCACCGGCCGGCTCGGCGTCTGCGTCGCGACGTCCGGCCCCGGGGCCATCCACCTGCTCAACGGCCTGTACGACGCCAAGCTCGACCACACGCCCGTGCTGGCGATCACCGGCATGCAGGAGACCTCGGTGCTCGGGTCGCGCTACCAGCAGGAGGTGCACACCCCGCTGCTGTACCACGACGTGGCCGACTACAACCTGATGGTGACCAACCCGCAGCAGGTGCCCGGGGTGGTCGACATCGCCGTCCGCAACGCCCTGGCCAAGCGGACCGTGTCGCACCTCAGCTTTCCCAACGACGTCCAGGTCGCCGCGGCCGGTCAGGACCCCTACCGGCACGTGAGCCCGGGGGAGCCGCCGATGAGCAGCCCGGTGCTGTCGCAGCCCCCGACGCCGGCGGCCCAGGACGACCTGGCCCGGGCGGCGCAGGTGCTCAACGCCGGCAGGAAGGTCGCCATGCTGGTCGGCGTCGGCGCGCGCGGCGCCCGCGACGAGGTGCTCGCCGTGGCCGAGAAGCTGGCCAGCCCCGTCGTCAAGACGCTGCCCGGCAAGATGGTGGTGCCCGACGACCACCCGCTCACCACCGGTGGCCTCGGCCTGCTCGGCACCCGGCCGAGCGAGGAGCTGATGGAGGAGTGCGACACCCTCCTGATGGTCGGCACGTCCTTCCCGTACGGGAAGTACCTGCCCTCTCCCGGCCAGGCGCGGGTGGTGCAGATCGACGTCGACCCCAGCCTGGTCGGCCTGCGACTGCCGGTGGACGCGGCGGTGACCGCCGACGCCCGGCTGGCGTTGCAGCAGCTCCTGCCGATGCTCCAGAGCCGATCGGACCGGTCGTTCCTGGAGAAGTACCAGCGCGCGCACGGCGCCTGGCGCACGGAGATGGTCTCGTTGCAGGACCCGGGCCGCCACCCGATCGCCCCGCAGTACCTGATGAGCTGCGTGGACGCGGCGGCCACCTCCGACGCCATCCTGACGTGCGACTCCGGCACCATCGCCACCTGGGCGGCCCGGCACTGGACCATCCGCGGCGGCCGCGAGTTCTACCTCTCCGGCAACCTGGCCACCATGGCCCCGGGCCTGCCGTACGCGATCGCCATGCAGCGGGCGTACCCGGGCCGGCAGGTCATCGCCTTCGTCGGCGACGGCGGGTTCGCCATGCTGATGGCCGAGTTCCTCACCGCCGTGCGGCACGAACTGCCGATCAAGGTCGTCGTCAACAACAACAACTCGTACGGGCAGATCCTCTGGGAGCAGATCGTCCTCGGCTACCCCGAGTACGCCGTGCGGCACCGCCAGCCCGAGGCCGACTTCGCCGCGTGGGCGCGGGCCTGCGGCGGCTACGGCGCCAAGGTCACCGACCCGAAGGCGCTGCCGAACGCGATCCGCGAGGCACTGGCGCACCCCGGTCCGGCGCTGGTGGACTGCGACGTCAACCCGAACGAGCCGCCCATGCCCGGCAAGGTCCGGTACGAGCAGGCGCAGCACTTCACCGAGGCGTTCCTGCGCGGCCAGCCGCACAAGGTCGCCACCCTGGCATCCGTCGCCCGCGACAAGATCAACGAGCTGCGGTCGTGAGCCGCCGCGACGGTGGTCCGGTGCGCGGGGCGGTCTCGACCGCGAGCCGGGTGTCGCTGCCCGATCCGGTCCTGCGGCCACCCGAGCCGGCGCGCGACGTCGACCTTGCGGCGCTGGCCGCCGACCTGCGCGCCGAGGTCGACGGGGAGGTCCGCTTCGACGCCGGCTCCCGGGCGGCGTACGCCACCGGTGGCTCCAACTACCGGCAGGTGCCGCTCGGCCTGGTGGTGCCCCGTACGCCCGACGCGGGCGCGGCCGCCGTGGCCGTCTGCCGGCGGCACGGGGCGCCCGTGCTGTCCCGCGGCGGCGGCACCAGCCTCGGCGGGCAGGTCACCAACGTCGCGGTGGTGATCGACTGGTCGAAGTACTGCCACCGGCTGTTGGAGGTCGACCAGCGGGCGCGCACCTGCCTCGTCGAGCCGGGGATCGTGCTCGACACCCTCAACGAGCTGCTGGCCCCCCACGGGCTGGAGTTCGGCCCGCGCCCGTCCACCCACGAGAACTGCACGATCGGCGGGATGATCGGCAACAACTCGTGCGGGTCGACCGCGCAGCGCGCCGGCAAGGTCGTCGACAACGTCGTGGAGTTGGAGGTGCTGCTCTACGACGGCACCCGCATGTGGGTAGGCGAGACCACCGACGAGCGGTACGCGGAGATCCAGCGGCGCGGCGGCCGCGAGGCTGACCTGTACCGCCGGCTGCGGGCGCTGCGCGACGAGTACGCCGACCAGATCCGCGGTCGCTACCCCCACATTCCGCGCCGGGTCTCCGGCTACAACCTCGACAGCCTGCTGCCGGAGAAGAACTTCCACCTCGCGCAGGCGCTCGTCGGCTCCGAGGGCACGCTGGTCACCGTGCTGCGGGCGCGGCTGAGGCTGGTGCCGGTGGTGCCGGCCAAGTCGCTGGTGTTCCTGTCGTACCCCGACATCGCCGCGGCCGGCGACGACGTCCCCCGGATCCTGCCGTACGGCCCGATCGCCCTGGAGGGCCTGGACGACAAACTGATCAACTTCGAGAAGCGCAAGCACCTGCACCCGGAGGCACTGCACAAGCTGCCCCCCGGCGGCGGCTGGCTGATGGTGCAGTTCGGCGGCGACACCCTCGCCGAGGCGGACGCCGCCGCCGACCGGATGCTCGCCGCCCTGCGCGGCGACGGCGGGCCGACGGTGCACCGGTTCGACGGCGGGGTGGACGAGGAGCAGATGTGGGCGGTCCGCGAGTCCGGGCTCGGGGCCACCGCCCGGGTGCCCGGCGAGCCCGACACCTGGGAGGGCTGGGAGGACTCGGCGGTCGCCCCGGAGCGGCTCGGCGACTACCTGCGCGACCTCGACCGCCTCCTCCACGAGTACGGCTTCGAGCAGGCGTCGCTGTACGGGCACTTCGGGCAGGGCTGCGTGCACACCCGCATCCCGTTCCAGCTGACGACGGCCGAGGGCGTACGCCAGTTCCGCTCCTTCGTCGAGCGCGCCGCGGACCTGGTGGTCTCCTACGGCGGTTCCTTCTCCGGCGAGCACGGCGACGGGCAGGCCCGCGGCGAACTGCTGGCGAAGATGTACGGCGACCGGCTGATCCGCGCGTTCGGGCAGTTCAAGGCCATCTTCGACCCCGACGACCGGATGAACCCGGGTAAGCTGGCCGCCCCGTACCCGCTGGACAGCCACCTGCGGCTCGGCGTCGACTACAACCACGGTGACGTGGACACGCATTTCCGCTATCCCGACGACTCCGGCAGTTTCGGCCGGGCCGTGCTGCGCTGCGTGGGCGTCGGCAGGTGCCGGCGGGAGCACGGCGGGGTGATGTGCCCGTCCTACATGGTCACCCGGGAGGAGAAGCACGCCACCCGCGGGCGCGCCCGGCTGCTGTTCGAGATGCTCGACGGCACCGCCCGGGGCGGCGTCATCGGCGACGGCTGGCGCTCCGAGGCCGTGCACGACGCCCTGGACCTCTGCCTGGCATGCAAGGGCTGCAAGGCCGACTGTCCGGTCAACGTCGACATGGCCACCTACAAGGCGGAGTTCCTGTCCCACCACTACCGGGGCCGGCTGCGCCCCCGCGCGCACTACTCCATGGGCTGGCTGCCGGCGGCGGCCGTGGCCGCCGCGTACGCGCCGCGGGCGGTCAACGCCCTGGCGCACGCGCCCGGGCTGAGCCGGATCGCCAAGGCGGCCGGCGGGATCGACCGGCGCCGGGACATCCCGCTCTTCGCCACCGAGTCCTTCCAGCGCTGGTTCGCCCGTCGCACGCCGGGCGGGACCGGGGCGCGCGGCGAGGTGCTGCTGTGGCCGGACACGTTCACCAACCACTTCCACCCCGGCGTCGCCCGGGCGGCGGTCGAGGTGTTGGAGGCGGCCGGCTGGCGGGTCCGCGTCCCGGCCCAACCGGTCTGCTGCGGGCTGACCTGGATCTCCACCGGACAGCTCGGCACGGCCAAGCGGGTGCTGCGGCGCACCCTGACGGTGCTGCGCCCCTTCCTGCGCGCCGGCACACCGGTGGTGGGGCTGGAGCCGAGCTGCACGGCCGTCTTCCGCAGCGACGCCCGCGAGCTGTTCCCCGACGACCGGGACGTCGACAAGCTGCGGGAGCAGACCGTCACCCTGGCCGAGCTGCTGCGCGACCACACCCCCGGCTGGCGGCCGCCCGCCCCGCCGGCGCACGCGCTGATCCAGACCCACTGCCACCAGCACGCGATCCTCGGCACCGCCGCCGACCAGGAGGTGCTGCGGGCCGCCGGGGTGCGCGCCGAGTTCCTCGACTCCGGCTGCTGCGGCCTGGCCGGCAACTTCGGCTTCGAACAGGGGCACTACGAGGTCTCCGAGGCGTGCGCCGAACGCGTGCTGCTGCCGGCCGTACGCGACGCCGCCGACACCGACGTCGTCCTCGCCGACGGGTTCAGCTGCCGGACCCAGGTCGAGCAGGGCGCCGCCGGCGGTCGCACGGCGATCCACCTCGCCGAACTGCTCCGCGCCGGCCTGCGCGGCGAGCCGGTGACCGGCCGACCCGAACGGCGGTGGGCCGAACGCCCCGAGCCGCCGTCCCGGGCCGCGCGGCTGCTCGCCGCCGGCCTCGTCGGCGCGACCGCGCTCGCGCCCGTCGCCGCGCTGGCCGCCCGCTGGCGCGGCGGACGGCGGCGTGCGGCGTCGGGCCGGTGACGCCGTGCGGTTGAGCGCCGCCGCGTACCGGGTGCCGACCGACGCGCCGGAGGGCGACGGCACCCTCGCCTGGACCGACACCATCATGGTGCTGGTCCGTGCGCAGGCCGACGGGCACGACGGGATCGGCTGGACGTACGGGCCGGCCGCCGTCGTCCCGGTCGTGACGGAGCTGCTCGCCCCCGTGGTCACCGACCTCGACCCGGACGACGTGCCCGCCGCCTGGTCCAGCATGCGGCGGCGGCTGCGCAACGCCGGCCGGCCCGGGATCGCCGGCCTCGCGCTGTCGGCCGCCGACTGCGCCGTGTGGGACCTCAAGGCCCGCCGGCACGGGCTTCCGCTGGCCCGACTGCTCGGCACGGCCCGCCGGCGGGTCCCGGTGTACGGCAGCGGCGGGTTCACCACGTACGACGCGCAGCGGCAGCACGGGCAGCTGTCCGCCTGGGTGCACGACCAGGGCATCCCCCGCATCAAGATCAAGATTGGTGGGTCCTGCGGGACGGAGGTGCCGCGCGACCTGGCCCGGATGGCCGCGGCGCGGCGCACGATCGGCGACGCCGCCGAGCTGTACGTCGACGCCAACGGCGCCTACCAGCGCAAACAGGCGATCCGGGTGGCCCGGGCCGCCGCCGACCTCGACGTGCGCTGGTACGAGGAGCCGGTCAGCTCCGACGACCTCGCCGGCCTCGGGCTGGTCCGCGACCAGGTGCTGCCCGACGTGACGGCCGGCGAGTACGGCTTCGACCTGGCGTACTTCCACCGGATGGCCCCGTACGTCGACTGCCTCCAGATCGACGTCACCCGCTGCGGCGGGATCACCGAGTTCCTCCGGGCGGCGGCGGTGGCCGCGGCGGCCGGGCTGGAGGTCTCCGCGCACTGCGCCCCGCACCAGCACCTGGCGGTCGCCGCCGCGACGCCGAACCTGCGGCACCTGGAGTGGTTCCACGACCACGTCCGCATCGAGTCGATGCTGTTCGACGGGGCGGTGCCGGCGACGGGGGGCGCCGCGCCCGTGCCGCTGGACCGGCCGGGCAACGGGCTGGAGCTGCGCGCGGCCGAGGCCGAGGCGTACCGGGTGCGCTGAGCCGCCGCCCGCACGTGGGTGTCGGCGGCGGAGTGGTGCACGAAGGCGCCCTCGCGGCGCCCCCGGCACCAGACCGGGCCGGGATCAGGCCGCGCGGATCAGGTCGGCGGCCCGCCAGGCGAGCGCCATCACCGGGGCGTTGAGGTAAGCGGAGACCAGCACCGGCAGCACGGAGGCGTCGACGACCCGCAGCCCGTCCACGCCCCGCACCCGCAGCCGCGGGTCCACCACCGACTCGTCGTCCGGGCCCATCGCGCAGGTGCCGACCGCGTGGTAGCCGCAGTAGCCGAGCCGTACCGCCGCGTCGACGATCTCGTCGTCGTCCTGCACCTCGGGCCCGGGCAGGGTCTCCGCCGAGATCCGCTTCGCGATCGGCCCGGTGGCGAACAGCTCCCGCACCCGGCGGAGGGCGGCCACCATGACCCGCCGGTCGTGCGCGGTGTCGAAGTAGTTGGCGACGATGCGCGGCGGCGCCTCCGGGTCCGCGGACGTGATGGCCAGGCTGCCCTCGCTGTCCGGCCGGGTCACCGTGGCCAGGGCCATCAGCCCCGGCTCGGTCTCCAGCTCCAGCGCGCGTCCCGGACGCTGTGGGGCCGCCGAGAACGGCGCGACCAGCAGCGTCGTGTCGGGACGCTCGGCCTGCGGACCGGACCGGACGTACGCCCCGACGTCGTGCACCGGCAGGGCGAGCAGCCCGCGGCGGGTCAGCAGGTAGCGCAGCGCGGCCCGCGCCTGGCCGAGCGGGCGGCCCAGCACGTGGTTGTAGCCGCCCCTGGCGGCCAGCCGGAACTGCGTCGGCACCGCCCGGTGCTCCCGTAGCCCGGCGCCCACCCGGGGGCGGTCGAGCAGCACCTCCACCCCGGCGCGGCGCAGCGTGTCGGCCGGCCCGATGCCGGAGAGCTGCAGCAACTGCGGGGTGGCGAGCGCGCCGGCGGCGAGGACGACCTCGGCGGCGGCCGCGTAGTCGACCGTCCGCCCCTGCCGCCGGGCGCGTACCCCGACGGCCCGGCCGCCGTCCACGAGGATCCGCAGCACGAGGGTGTCCACGGCGACGGTCAGGTTGGGCCGGTCCCGGACCGGGTGCAGGAAGGCGTCGGCCGCGCTGCTGCGGCGCCCGTCGCGGATGGTCGCCATGACGTAGCCGATCCGCTCGTCGTCGCCGCCGTTCAGGTCGTCCGCCCGGCGCCAGCCCAGCTGCTCCCCGGCGGCGATCGCGTCCTCGCACAGCTCGTCGGTGCCGGTCGCGGTGGACAGCCGCAGCGGTCCGCCGGCCCCGCGCACGTCGGCGGCGCCGAGCGGGTTGTCCTCCAGCCGCTTGAAGATCGGCAGCATCGTGTCCCACCCCCAGCCGGGGTTGCCGCGGCGCTCCAGCTCGTCCCAGTCGGGGCGGTCACCGCGGCCGTACACCATGCCGTTGATCGAGCTCGACCCGCCGACCAGCCGGCCGCGCTGCCAGACCTCCTCGTGCGCCGGCCCGGCCTGCGCGGGGTAGTGCCAGGCGGTGCGCCGGTCGTCCATCAGGCGGCTGAAACCCTTGGGGACACGGACGAACGGGCTGCGGTCCCAACCGCCGGCCTCGATCAGCAGCACCCGGGTGCGGCGGTCCTCGGTCAACCGGTTGGCCAGCACGCACCCGGCCGAGCCCGCACCGACCACGATGTAGTCGAACTCCTCCACAAGGCACTCCCGTCCACGGGCACGAACGCCGCACACACCGTAGTTCGTCGGTCACCTATCGGAGAAGGTGGGCCTGCCGCGGCGCGGCGAGCCGGTCCCCGTCCAGCCCGTCGGCTCCCGTGAACGGGCGCTTTTCTGGGATGTCGTCCGTCTTCTTCGCCTTTCCGCGTGGCTGGTCGGCTATTTCCCGAGAGGGCGGATGGGTTGGGCGGCGCGGCATATCTGCCGGCGTCACTCGAAATGCCGCCTGTACGCGCAAAAGCTCGACCCGCGGGTCGGGCGGGCGCGGCGGCACGATCGGCTGCGGGACAAATCCCTCCGCGGTCGATCGTTTCGAGACTGTCAACCGCCCGAAACCTTTGCCCCCGGCTTCCGGTGGAGACTGCGACGGGGATTGATGGAACTGCCCAGCATACGGTAAATCGATCGAGAATCATATATCTCTACAATCGACCGACGTCGGCCTAGGATCGCCTCACTGTTGCAACACTCATCGATTGATGCGCCATGCGCGCACGATCAGGTAACAGAGGGAGACAGGGTAGATGAGGCTCGCACGATCATCCGGGCGCCACTGGCGGGTCGCGGCCGTGGCCGCCGCGACCGTCGCCGCCGCGGCGTTCGCCACGCCCGCCTTCGCCACGCCCGCCTTCGCCACGCCCGCCTTCGCCACGCACGCCTTCGCCACGCCCGCCTTCGCCACGCCCGCCGAGGGGCAGATCCTCCGCGCCGGCGGCCCGACCGCGGTCACCGACTCGTACATCGTGGTGCTCGACGACGGCGTGGCCGGCAGCGCCGTCGCCGCCAACGCCAGGACGCTGGTCGGTCGGCACGGCGGCACGGTCGAGCGGACGTACCAGAACGCCCTGCGCGGCTTCGAGGCGCGGATGTCGGCGGCGCAGGCCAGGCGGCTGGCGGCCGACCCGTCGGTGAAGTACGTCCAGCAGAACCACACCGTGACGCTCGCCGGCACGCAGTCGCCGACGCCGTCCTGGGGCCTGGACCGGATCGACCAGCGCAACCTGCCCCTGAACAGCTCCTACACCTACCCGAACACCGGCTCGGGCGTGAAGGCGTACATCATCGACACCGGCATCCGCTTCTCGCACAGCGACTTCGGCGGTCGCGCGGTGAGCGGCTTCGACGCCATCGACGGCGGCGCCGCGGACGACTGCAACGGGCACGGCACCCACGTGGCCGGCACGGTCGGCGGCACCAGCTACGGCGTGGCCAAGACCGTCAACCTGGTCGGCGTCCGGGTGCTCGACTGCGGCGGCAGCGGCACCTACGCCCAGGTCATCGCCGGCATCGACTGGGTCACCGGCGACCACGCCGCCGGCCAGCCCGCGGTGGCGAACATGAGCCTCGGCGGCGGCTTCGACCAGGCCACCAACGACGCGGTGACCAGGTCGATCGCCGACGGCGTGAGCTACGCCGTCGCCGCCGGCAACGAGACCGCCTCGGACGCCTGCGGCAAGTCCCCGGCCAGCACCCCCAACGCGATCACCGTCGGGGCCACCGAGAGCAACGACGCCCGGGCCAGCTACTCCAACATCGGCACCTGCCTGGACATCTTCGCGCCGGGCTCGGGGATCACCTCGGCCTGGTACACCAGCGACAGCGCCACCAACACCATCAGCGGCACGTCGATGGCCAGCCCGCACGTCGCCGGCGCGGCGGCCCTGGTGCTCACCGCCAGCCCGTCGTACACGCCGCAGCAGGTGCGCGACAAGCTCGTCAACGACGCCACCAACGGCGTCGTGACCAGCCCCGGCACCGGCTCGCCGAACAAGCTGCTCTACGTCGGCAACATCGTCCCGCCGACGCAGGACTTCTCGATCAGCGTGTCGCCGAACTCCGGCTCGGTCAACCCGGGCAGCTCCGTCACCGCGACGGTCGGCACCACCACCACCATCGGCAGCCCGCAGACGGTGAGCCTCAGCGCCAGCGGCCTGCCCACCGGCGCGACCGCGACCTTCAGCCCGTCGTCGGTCACCTCCGGCAGTTCGGCCGCCCTGACGATCAGCACCACCGGCAGCACCGCCCCGGGCACCTACGCGGTGACCATCACCGGTCGGGGCACCGTGACCACCAACACCACGTCGTACACGCTGACGGTCAACGGCCCGCCCGGCTGCTCGCAGACCAACGGCACGGACGTCACCATCCCCGACAACACCACCGTGGAGAGCTCGATCACCATCTCGGGCTGCTCCGGCAACGCCTCGGCGACCAGCACCGTCGCGGTGGACATCGTGCACACCTACATCGGTGACCTGGTGGTCACCCTGGTCGCGCCGGACGGCACCGGGTACGTCCTGCACAACCGGGCCGGCGGCGCCGCCGACAACATCAACCAGACGTTCACGGTGAACCTGTCCAGCGAGGTCGCCAACGGCACCTGGAAGCTGCGGGTCCAGGACGCCGCCGGCGGGGACACCGGCTACATCAACAGCTGGACGCTGAACCTGACCGGCGACGGCACGCCCGGCTGCACCGGCACCAACGGCACCGACGTGACGATCCCGGACAACAGCACGGTGAACAGCACCATCGCCATCAGCGGCTGCTCCGGCAACGCCTCGGCGACCAGCACCGTCGCGGTGGACATCGTGCACACCTACATCGGTGACCTGGTGGTCACCCTGGTCGCCCCGGACGGCAGCGCGTACGTCCTGCACAACCGGGCCGGCGGCGGCACCGACAACATCAACCAGACGTACACGGTCGACCTCTCCTCGGAGGCCCGCAACGGCACCTGGACCCTGCGGGTCCAGGACGCGGCCACCGCGGACACCGGCTACATCAACAGCTGGACGCTCAACCTCTGATCCGCCGCCCGCGGACCGACCAGCCGGGGCCCCGGTCTGACGTCGGGGCCCCGGCCTCTGCCGTGGCACCTCCGCCTCGCCTCGCCTCGCCTCGCCTCGCCGTGCGGGGCCGGCGCCGGGCCACCAGTCGCCTCCCCGCCGGCCCGGTTTCCGCGGGAAGCCCGGAACGCCGCCCGCGCCCGGCGGCGGTACGCGATGGTGGAGGAGAACCGGCCCAGGAACGGGTCGGGCCGGGCGACAGCGCGGGCCGGAGGCGACAGCGTGCCGACCAGGGGGTTCATCGAGCGCGTCGGGACGCTGTTGGATCTCACGGGCGTACTGGTCATCGCCGTCGGCGTCACCGGCGCCTCCGCTCTTTTCCTCTACCGCTGCTGGCGTACCCGCCGGGTCATGGACCTCTACCGTCCGTACCGGCAGGCCGTGGGCCGGGCCATCCTGCTCGGCCTGGAGCTGCTCGTCGGCGGCGACATCATCCGGACCGTGGCGGTCGCCCCGAGCTTCCGCAGCGTCGGCGTGCTGGCGTTGATCGTCCTGGTGCGGACCTTCCTCAGCTTCTCGCTCGAGGTTGAACTCGACGGGCGCTGGCCGTGGCAGCCGAGGAGGCCCGCACCGGCGGACACCAGGGCGGGGCCGCCGCGCTGACCGCCCGGGTCAGGGGATTTGGCGCGAATCGCAGAATTGCAGCGGAACAGGCTGGTTAAGGTGAATTCGCGCTGGTTCTGGGGGTGCCCGGACGAGCAGACACCGGCGGCCCCGTGCCCGGCAGGAAGGAAACGCACATGAGCCACAGCGCGGCCGTCGTTCCGGCGCGCCGGGTCGAGCAGGCCCGGACACGGGAGAACTTCCCGGTCGCGTTGCGGATCCTGCCCCGCCGGTACCGCCGCCACCTGCTCGCGCTCTACGCCTACGCCCGTCAGGTCGACGACCTCGGCGACGAGGCCCTGCCCGCCCCGACCGACCGGCTCGCCGCCCTCGACGAGGTCGAGGCCGAGCTGCGCCTGCTCTACGCCGGCCGCCGGGTGACCCACCCGGCGGTCCGCGTCCTCGTCCCCACCGTGGCCGAGTGCCGGCTGCCCCTCGACGCGCTCGTCCGGCTGGTCGAGGCGAACCGGGCCGACCAGCGGGTGACCCGCTACGCCACCTTCGACCAGCTGGTCGAGTACTGCACCCTGTCGGCCAACCCCGTCGGCGAACTGGTCCTGCGCGTCTTCGGGCAGGACAGCCCGGCGCGGATCGCGCTGTCCGACCGGGTGTGCACGGCGCTGCAGATCGTCGAGCACCTGCAGGACGTGGCCGAGGACCACCGCCGCGGCCGGGTCTACCTGCCGGCGGAGGACATGGCCCGGTTCGGCGTCACCGAGGCCGACCTCGCCCGCCCCACGGCCGGGCGCCAGCTCCGGGAACTGGTCGAGTTCTCCGCGGAGCGGGCCCGGGCGTGGCTCGACGCCGGCGCCCCGCTCGTCTCGGCCCTGCACGGCTGGGCGCGGCTCGCGGTGGGCGGCTACCTGGCCGGCGGCAGGGCCACCCTCGACGCGCTGGCCGCGGCCGACCACGACCCGCTGCGGACCACCGTCCGCCCCCGGGGCCGGCGCGTCCTGCTGTGCTGGCTGTCCGCCACCGTGAGGAGCGCCGGATGACCGCGACCTGCGACGTCGACACGGCCTACCGGCGCTGCGAGCAGATCACCCGCAGCCGGGCCGCCAACTTCGCGTACGGCATCCGGCTGCTGCCACCGGCGAAGCGCCGCGCCCTCTCGGCCATCTACGCCACCGCCCGGCGCATCGACGACATCGGCGACGGCACCCTGCCGCCGGACGAGAAGCTCGACCGCCTGGAGCGGACCCGCACCGAGCTGCACGTGCTGCCCGGCGACGGCCGGGACCCGGTGCTCACCGCGCTCGCCGACGCCGCCGCCCGGATGCCGATCCCGCTCGCGGCGTTCGACGAACTCGTCGACGGGTGCGCCGCCGACGTGACCGGCCGCGCGTACGCCACCTTCGACGAACTGCACTGGTACTGCCGATGCGTGGCCGGGTCCATCGGCCGGCTGTCCCTCGGCGTGTTCGGCGCCGTCGACCCCGGCCGGGCCCAGCCCCTGGCCGACGCGCTGGGCGTGGCGCTGCAACTGACCAACATCCTGCGCGACCTGCTCGAGGACCGGGCCGCCGGGCGGACCTACCTGCCGGCCGAGGACCTGGACCGGTTCGGGTGTGCCCTCCGGCTCGACGGCACCCGGTTCGCCGACCCGCCCGACCGGCTGATCGCGCTCGTGCGCTTCGAGGCGCGCCGGGCCGCGCAGTGGTACGACACCGGGCTGCGGCTGCTGCCCCTGCTGGACCGGCGCAGCGCGGCCTGCACCGCCGCGATGGCCGGCATCTACCGCCGGCTGCTCGACCGGATCGCGGCGGACCCCCTCGCCGTCACCCACCGCCGGGTGTCGCTGCCCGGGCGGGAGAAGGCCTGGGTCGCCGCACGCGCCCTCGTCGGGCGCACCGGATGAGCGCCCCGGGCCCGCCGCCGGGCGGAGCCGGCAGCGTGTGCGTCATCGGCGGTGGCCTGGCCGGCATTGCCGCCGCGATCCGCCTGGCCGACCTGCGCCTGCCGGTGACGCTGCTGGAGAGCCGCCCGGAACTCGGCGGAGCGACCTACTCCTTCCGCCGCGACGGGCTGACCGTCGACACCGGCCAACACGTCTTCCTCCGCTGCTACGACGCCTACCGCGGCCTCCTGGACCGGCTCGGCACCACCGCCGGCACCCGGGTGCAGCCGCGGTTCGCGGTGCCGGTGCTGCTGCCGGGGCGGCCCCCGCACCTGCTGACCCGCCGCCGCCTGCCGGCGCCGGCGCACCTGCTGCCCGCGCTGGCCGGCTACCGGCCGCTCGCCCCCGCGCAGCGGCTCGCCGCCCTGCGGGCCGCCGCCGCGCTGCGGCACGTCGACCCCGACCTGCCCGAGACCGACGCGCGCAGCTTCGGCGACTGGCTCGCCGACCACGGCCAGGACGCCCGCGCCGTGCGTCGGTTCTGGGACCTGGTGACGGTGGCCGCGCTGAACCTGCCCAGCGCCCGGGCGTCCCTGGCGCTGGCCGCCCGGGTGTTCCGCACCGGGCTGCTGGAGGCCGCGGACGCCGGCGACATCGGACGGCCATTGGTCCCGCTGACCGACCTGCACGCCGCCCCGGCCCGACGGCTGCTGGACCGGCTCGGCGCCCGGGTGCACACCCGCGCCCGCGTCCGGTGGATCCACCCCGAACCCGTCGGCTTCCGCGTCGGCACCGACGCCGGCGAGATCGCCGCCGACGCCGTCGTCCTGGCCGTGCCGCACCAGGTCGCAGCCGCGCTGGTCCCGCCGGCCGCCGCGCCCGCCGCCCGCGACTGGCACCGCCTCGGCGCCGCGCCGATCGTCAACGTGCACCTGCGCTACACCCGCCCGATCACCGGGCTGACCATGGCCGCCGCCGTGGAGTCCCCGGCGCAGTGGATCTTCACGCGGCCGGACCCGGAGGACGGCCAGTACGTGGTGGTGTCCCTGTCCGCCGCCGACGCCGAGCTCGAGCGGCCCACCGCCGAGCTGGTGGCGACCCAACGCGCGGCGCTCGCCGCGCTGTTCCCCGCCGCGCGGCACACCCCGCTACGCGACGCGTTCGTCACCCGGGAGCCGCGGGCCACCTTCCGGCAGGCGCCCGGCACCCGGGCGTACCGGCCGGCCACGGCCACCGGCCTGCCCGGGCTGGTACTCGCCGGCGCATGGACCGACACGGGCTGGCCGGACACGATGGAGGGCGCGGTGCGCAGCGGCCAGCAGGCCGCCGACGTCGTCGCCCGCCAGCTCGCGTCCCGGCCCCGACACCACACGGAGGCCGCACGATGACCATCGCCCGCAGCGACAGCACCACCCTGGTCGCCACCCACGTGGAACCGGCCATCCGGGCGCTGCTGGACCGGCTGGACCCGGCCAACCGCCTCGTCGCCGGCTACCAGCTGGGCTACTGGAACGCCGACGGCACACCGGCGGCCTGCCAGGGCAAGGGACTGCGTCCGGCGCTGGCGCTGTTGTCGGCCCAGGCCACCGGCGCCGAACCCGGGGCCGGCGTGCCGGCCGCCGCCGCGGTGGAACTGGCGCACAACTTCTCGCTGCTGCACGACGACGTGATGGACGGCGACACCGAGCGCCGCCACCGACCCACCGCCTGGACCGTGTTCGGGGTCGGCCCGGCCGTCCTCGCCGGGGACGCCCTGATCGGGCTGGCCCACGAGGCGCTCGCCGAGGCTCCCGGCGGCGGCGCGGCGGTGCGCCGGCTCGCCGTCGACGTGCGGGCCCTGATCTGCGGGCAGGCCGCCGACCTGGAATTCGAACGCCGCGACGACGTCACGCTCGACGAGTGCCTCGGCATGGCCGGCAACAAGACGGCCGCGCTGCTGGCCGGCTCGTGCGCGCTCGGGGCGCTGCTGTGCGGCGGGCCGCCGGGGCTGGTCGACGGGCTGTCCCGGTTCGGCTTCCACCTCGGGCTGGCCTTCCAGCTCGTCGACGACCTGCTCGGCATCTGGGGCGACCCGCGGCGCACCGGCAAACCCGTCGGCGCCGACCTGCGGGCCCGCAAACGCAGCATCCCCGTCGTGCGGGCGCTGACCGGCGGCGGCAGCGCCGCCCAGGACCTGGCGGAGCTGTACCGGTCACCGGCGCCGCCGACCGACGACGACGTGGCCCGCGCGACCGGGCTGGTCGAGGCGAGCGGGGCCCGCGACTGGACGCGGCGGCGGGCGGCGCGGGAGACCGAGCGGGCCCGGGCGGAGCTGGCCGAACTGGACCTGCCCGAGCACGTACGCCGGGAACTCGCGGACATCGCCACCTTCATCACCGGACGGGATCACTGATGACCGACCTGCTCTCGCCGAAGCCGGCCGGGTCCGTCGTCGAGGCCCCGCCCGCCGCCGTGACCCCGTCCGACGCCGCCCGGGCGGCGCTGCGCCGCGCCCGCGACCACCTGCTCGGCCTGCAGGACGCCGCCGGCTGGTGGAAGGGGGACCTGGCCACCAACGTCACCATGGACGCCGAGGACCTGCTGCTGCGGCAGTTCCTGGGCATCCGGACCGCCGAGCAGACCGCCGAGTCCGCGCGCTGGATCCGCTCCCAGCAGCGGCCCGACGGCGCGTGGGCCACCTTCCACGGCGGCCCGGGCGACCTGTCCACCACCGTCGAGGCGTACCTGGCGCTGCGGCTGGCCGGTGACGCGCCCGACGCGCCGCACATGGCGTCGGCCGCCGCGTTCGTCCGCGCCCACGGCGGGCTGGCCGCCAGCCGGGTGTTCACCCGCTTCTGGCTGGCCCTGTTCGGCCACTGGCCCTGGCACCGGCTGCCCGCCGTGCCCCCCGAGCTGGTGCTGCTGCCGTCCTGGATGCCGTTCAACGTCTACGACTTCGCCTGCTGGGCCCGGCAGACCATCGTCCCGCTGTCCGTCGTCCGCGCGCTGCGCCCGGTGCGCGACCTCGGCTTCACCGTCGACGAGCTGCGCGTCGCGGCCGCGCCGCCCCGGCCGCCCCGGCTGCGCACCCGGGCCGGCGTGCTGCACCGTCTCGACCGGCTCGCCGCCGGCTACGAGCGGGTCGCCCGCGGCCCGCTGCGCCGCAACGCGTTGCGCCGGGCCGCCGAGTGGATCGTGGCCCGTCAGGAGGCCGACGGGTCCTGGGGCGGGATCCAGCCGCCGTGGGTGTACTCGCTGATGGCGCTGCACCTGCTCGGCTACCCGCTGGACCACCCGGTCCTGCGGGCCGGCCTGGCCGGACTGGAGCGGTTCACGGTGCGCCAACAGACCCCGGACGGTCCGGTGCGCTGGCTGGAGGCGTGCCAGTCGCCGGTCTGGGACACCGCGCTGGCCGTCACCGCGCTGTCCGACGCGGGGCTGCCGGCCGGGCACCCCGCCCTGGTCCGGGCCGGCGCGTGGCTGCTCGACGAGGAGATCCAGGTCCGCGGCGACTGGGCCGTACGCCGGCCGCACACCCCGGTCGGCGGCTGGGCGTTCGAGTTCGACAACGACGGGTACGCCGACACCGACGACACCGCCGAGGTGATCATGGCGTTGCGGCGTACCGACGTGCCGGCCGACGCCGCCGTGCTGCGCGCCACCCGCTGGCTGCTCGGCATGCAGTGCCGCGACGGCGGCTGGGCCGCGTTCGACGCCGACAACACCCGGGCGGTGCTCGCCGACCTGCCGTTCTGCGACTTCGGCGAGGTCATCGACCCGCCGAGCGCCGACGTGACCGCGCACATCGTCGAGGCGCTGGCGGCGGAGCACTTCGCCGACACGGTGCCGGTACGCCGCGCCGTGGCCTGGCTGCTGCGGGCGCAGGAGCCGGACGGGTCCTGGTTCGGTCGCTGGGGGGCCAACCACGTCTACGGCACGGGGGCCGTGGTGCCCGCGCTGGTGGCTGCCGGTCTGCGGCCCGGCCACCCGGCGATCCGCCGGGCCGTCGACTGGCTGCTCGCGCACCAGAACCCCGACGGCGGGTGGGGCGAGGACCTGCGCTCCTACCGGGACCCGGCCTGGGTCGGCCGCGGCGAGTCCACCGCCTCGCAGACCGCCTGGGCGCTGCTCGCCCTGCACGCCGCCGGCCACGGCGCGGGGGAGCCGGCGTCCCGCGGGGTGGCCTGGCTGGTCGCCACGCAGCGCGCCGACGGCGGCTGGGACGAACCCCAGTACACCGGGACGGGCTTCCCCGGCGACTTCTACATCAACTACGGCCTGTACCGGCTGGTCTTCCCGATCAGCGCGCTCGGCCGCATCCTGGACGCCCGCGCCGCCGGCCCCGACGCCGAGGCGTTGGCGTGAACGCAGCGGAGGACCATCCGTCCTGGACGCTGTACGCACCGATGCGCTCGGAGGCGTCGGCGCTGCGGCGCGGACTGGCCGACGATCCGCGCGGCCGGCCGGCGCTGCGGCGCACCGGCGTCAGGCCACGCCGCGCCCGGTCCGCCGCCGCGCACCGGCCGGGCGACGGCACCCCGGTCGCCGTCGCCGGCATCGGCGGCGGGCTGGCCCCCGGGCTGGCGTCCGGCGACGTCGTGGTGGCCAGCGAGGTGCGCGCCGATCCACTGGCTCCCGACGGCCCCGCGGGTGCGGTCCGGATGCCGGACGCCGCCGTGCTCGCCGCCGCCCTGCGCCGCCGCGGGCTGCGGGTGCACGTCGGCCCCGTGCTCAGCACCGACCGGCTGGTCGACGGCGCGACCCGGGCCCGGCTGGCCGCGACCGGCGCGCTGGTCGCCGACTGCGAGTCGGCCTGGCTGCTGGCCGGGTGCGCCGACCGGCCCACGGCCTGCGTACGCGTGGTCGCCGACACCGCCGCCGGGCCGCTGTACCGGCCGGCGACGCTGCGCCGGGTCCGCGCCGCGCTGGCGGTGCTGCCGGTCGTGGCGGCGGCGCTGACCGAGTGGGCGGCGGCAGGCAGCGGCCTGCGGCGGGTCCTGCTGGCCTCGCCCCGGTCCTTCTGCGCGGGGGTCGAGCGGGCGATCGCGGTGGTGGAGCAGGCCCTGCACCGCCACGGCCCCCCGGTGTACGTCCGCAAGCAGATCGTGCACAACGCCCGGGTCGTGGCCGACCTGCGGGCCCGCGGCGCGGTCTTCGTCGACGACCTCGACGAGGTTCCGGACGGGGCCCTCACCGTCTTCTCCGCGCACGGCGTGGCACCCGCGGTACGCCGGGAGGCCGCCGACCGTGGGCTGCCGGTGATCGACGCCACCTGCCCGCTGGTGACGAAGGTCCACGCCGAGGCGCGCCGGTTCGCCGGCCGGGGCGACACCGTGCTGCTGATCGGGCACCCCGGTCACGAGGAGACCGACGGCACGCTCGGCGAGGCACCCGGGCGGATCCGCCTGGTGTCCGACCCGGCCGCGGCCGAGACGGTGCAGGTCGACGACCCGGATCGGGTGTCGTACCTGGTGCAGACGACCCTGGCCACGGACGAGGCGGCGGGGATCGTCGAGGCGCTGCGCCGCCGGTTCCCGGACCTGGCCGGCCCCGGCTCGGACGACATCTGCTACGCCACCACCAACCGGCAGCGCGCCGTCGCCGAGGTCGCCGGGCGCGCCGACGTCGTCCTGGTGCTCGGCTCCGACAACTCCTCGAACTCCCGGCGGCTGGTGGAGGTCGCCGAGCGGGCCGGCGCGCGGGCGTACCTGGTCGACGACGTGAGCCGGGTGGACCTGCGCTGGCTGGCCGGCGTCACCACGATCGGGGTCTCCGCCGGGGCCTCGGCGCCGCCCGCGCTGGTCGACGAGGTCGTCGCCGCGCTCGGCGCACTCGGGGCGAGGGAGGTGAGCGAGCACACCACGACCGTCGAGGACGTCGCTTTCACCCTTCCGAAGGAGGTACGGCAGCCATGAGCATGCCGCTGCGCCAGAGCCTGCGGATCGCGAGCTACCTGGTGGCACAGAAGATGCGCGGCCGGACGCGGTTCCCGCTGCTGCTGGAGCTGGAGCCGCTGTTCGCCTGCAACCTGAAGTGCGCGGGCTGCGGCAAGATCCAACAGCCGGCGCACCTGCTCAAGCGCCGGATGCCGGTGGCGCAGGCCCTGGCCGCCGTACAGGAGTGCGGGTCGCCGATGGTCTCCATCGCCGGCGGCGAGCCGCTCATGCACCCGGAGATCCACACCCTCGTCGCCGAGCTGGTGCGGCGCAGGAAGTTCGTCTTCCTGTGCACCAACGCCGTCCTGCTGCCGAAGCACATCGACAAGTTCCGCCCGTCGCCGTACTTCGCGTTCACGGTGCACATCGACGGCCTGCGGGAGCGGCACGACGCGGCGGTGTGCAAGGACGGCGTCTTCGACGCGGCGGTGGCCGCCGTGCGGGAGGCCAAGCGGCGCGGCTTCCGGGTCACCACCAACACCACCTTCTTCAACACCGACACCCCGCAGACCGTGATCGAGGTGCTCGACTACCTCAACGACGAGCTGCGGGTGGACGAGATGATGCTCTCCCCGGCGTACGCCTACGAGAAGGCGCCGGACCAGGAGCACTTCCTCGGCGTCACGGAGACGCGGGAGCTGTTCCGCAAGGCGTTCGCCGGGGGCCGGCGCCGCCGCTGGCGGCTCAACCACTCGCCGCTGTTCCTGGACTTCCTCGAGGGGAAGGTCGACTTCCCCTGCACCGCCTGGGCCATCCCGTCGTACTCCCTGCTGGGCTGGCAGCGGCCCTGCTACCTGATGGCCGACGGGTACGCGGCCAGCTACCGCGAGCTGCTGGACTCGACCGACTGGGACAGCTACGGCCGCGGCCGGGACGCGCGCTGCGCGAACTGCATGGCGCACTGCGGGTACGAGCCGACGGCCGTGCTGGCGACCATGTCCTCGCTGCGCCAGTCGCTGCGGGCGGCGCGCGACACCTGACGCCCCGCCGCGCCGGAGCCGCGCCGCGTCAGCCGAACCGGGCGGCCAGGCGCCGGTACGCCCCCGGCAGCAGCGCCCGCACCGCCACCGGCAGGCGCAACCAGCCCGGCACGTAGACCTCGGCCCGGTCCCGCACGATCGCGTCGGCCAGCGCGTCGGCCACCCGCTCCGGCGGCAGCGGACGGGGCCGGCGGCGCCGGTACGGCTGTCCCCGGCGGGCGAAGAACGGCGTGTCGACCACCCCGGGAACCACCACGCTGACGCCGACCCGGCGGTGGGCCAGCTCCAGCCGCAGGCTCTGCGCGAAGACGTCGAGGCCGGCCTTGCCGGCCGCGTAGACGGCCTCGCCGCCCACCCCGAGCCGGCCGGCGATCGAGCCCACGAACACGAGGTGACCGCCCCGGTGGCACATCCCGGGCAGCACCGCCCGGGTCAGCTCGATCGGCGCGTGCAGGTTCACCGCGAGCAGTTCGTCGGCGACCGCGGCGGCCATGCCGCCGAACGGGCCGGCCCAGCCGACGCCGGCGTTGTTGACCAGGACGTCCACCCGGGTGTGCCGGGCCAGGACCCGCTCGGCCAGGTCCCGCCCCGCGCCGGGCCGGGCCAGGTCGGTCAGCAGCGTGGCGGCGCCGGTTTCGGCGGCCAGCCGGGCCAGGCGCTCCCGGTCCCGGCCGGCCGCCACGACCTGGCTGCCCGCGCGGGCGAGCCGCCGCACCACGGCCGCCCCGATGCCCGACGACGCGCCGGTGACCAGGACCACCGCGCCGGTCAGGCGCACCGCGACACCCCTGGCGGGACCGGGCCCCTGCGCCGCCGGGCGGGTTCGCCGTCCGCCGCCGCGCTCCCGGGGGCGTCGTCGAGCAGCTCGGCGAGCCCGGCGCGCACCGCGTCGACGAACGCCGCGCCGGCCTCGGCGAGCGGGTCGTCCAGCAGCACCCCGACGTCGATGTTGTCCCCGCACCGCAGCACCCCCACCCCGACGGGTACGCCCCGGGCGAGCGCGACGACCGGTGTGGCCCTCAGCAGCGGGGCGCTGGCGAGCAGCCGCGACTGCCACGGCGTCGACACGTAGGAGACGACGACGTTGAGGTGCCGGTCGGTGTAGACGCGCCGGGCCAGCGCCCGGTGCAGCGGCGCGGGTAGCACGCCCATCGCCCGCATCACCACGCCGGCCGCCTCGGCCTCGCCGCTGCCCAGCGCGGCGCGCAGCGACTGCTGGACGGCCGCGACCCGGCCCCGCGCCGGGAACCGGCCCAGCGGGAGGTCGAGGGTGACCGCACCCGTCCAGTTGCCCTGGGTGGGCGCCCGCTGTCGCGGGTTGTCGGAGACGGCGAACATCGCCCGCAGCCGCGGCGGCGCCCCGTGGGGGTCGAGGACGTCCAGCGCCCCGGCGGTGAGGGCGAGCATCAGCTCGCTGGCGTGCGCCCGGCAGGCCCGCGCCGCGCGGAGCACCTCGGCGGCCGGCAGGGTCACGGTGACCAGCCGGCGGCGCGGCGAGCGCAGCGGACGGTTGAAACCGGTGGCCGGCGCCGGCCCCTGCGTGGCCAGCCGGGCCAGGCCGCGCGCGACCAGGCCGAGCCGCAGCGGCGGCCCGCCCCGCGGCGCGGCGGCGACGGGCACCGGCCCGGTCCCGGCCACCGGCCCGGTCCCGGCCACCGGCCCGGTCCCGGCCACCGGCCCGGTCCCGGCCACCGGCCCGGTCCCGGCCACCGGCCCGCGTCCCGTCCCGGCGGGCGCCGCCGGCCCGGCGACGTCCGGACGGTCCAGCAGCCGGGTCAGGACGCCGATCGCGGCCAGCCCGTCGCCGAGGCAGTGGTGCAGTTTGACGGCCACCCGGGTCCGCCCGCCGGGAAGGCCGCCGACCAGGAGCATCCGCCAGGGCGGCCGGTCGACGGCCAGCGGTTCGGACCAGAACCGGTCCAGCGCGGCGTCGCCGTCGTCGCCCGGCGCGACCCGGACCTCCTCGACGTGCTCGGCGGGATCGACGTACCGCTCGAGCACCCAGCCGGGCCGCCGCCACCGCCCCCGGTCGACCAGGCGGCGGCGCAGGCTGGCGATCACGGGCAGCCGCCGGGCCAGCAACGCCGTGAGGTCGGCCGCGCCGACCGGGCGGCCGTCCGGCCGGGGCCCGAGCTCCATGACCGTGCCGATCTGCTGGGCGACCGTGTCGGACTGCACGTGCAGGAAGAACGCGTCCTGCGGTCGCAGCGGCCAGCTGGCCGGCCGGGCGGTCGTCCGGCGAGGTTCCGCGCCCGCGTCGTCGGCCGCCGGGGACCGCGCGGCGGCCAGCGCGGGCAGCCCGAGGTCCGGCAGGCGCGGATGGGACGCGGGCGCGACCGGGGGCTGCCGGCCGAAGAGCTGGCTGCGGACGCAGGCGACGAGGGCCTGCGGGCTGCGGGCCGTCTCGGCCAGCCCGGCCGCGCTCATCAGCGCCGCGTTGGCCACGCCGTGCGCGGCGATCGGCCGGTACATCACGATCGGCGTCCCGGTGGCCCACGCCTCGAGCGCCGTGGCTCCGCCCGCGTTGGTCACCACCAGGCTGGCGGCCCGCAGCAGGGTGGGCATGTCGTCGACCCAGTGCCGGACCTGCAGCCGGCCGGGCGGAACGTCCAGCGCCGCCAGCCGCGCCACCAGCCGCTCGTTGCGCCCGCACACGGCCACCACCTGCACCGCGTCCCCGATGCCGACGAGCGCGCCGATGGCCTCCTCCACGTGACCGAAGCCGTACGAGCCGCAGGCGACCACCACCGCCGGCCGGGTCGGGTCGAGACCGCAGCGCCTGGCGGCCTCGGCCCGGTCGCCGGGGCGGAACCGGTCGAGCACCGGAGGCGCCGCCACCCCCAGCCGCGCGCCCGGTGCCGCGACCGCCGCCACCGGCAGCGCCGCCGGATGGACCAGCACGTCCAGGTCCAGCTCGGAGTAGACCCAGGACGGGTGCGGCGCGAAGTCGCAGACCCACGCCCCGAGCGGTACGCCGAGGCCGCGACGCCGGCGCAGCCAGGCCAACCCGGCGCTGCCCAGCGGGTACGTGGAGACGATCAGATCCGGGTCGAACGCCTCGACCACCGGTGCCAGTCCCCGGCCGGCCCAGGCGCCGGTGAACCACTTGGAGGCGGTCGCGAACCAGGGGTACCGCCAGATCGCCGCCCAGAAGAACTCGTACAGCCAGGGCGTCGCGTCGACGTTGGTGACGTAGGTGCGCCGGAACAGCCGGCCGACCCCCGGGCCCATGACGTCGAGGGTGTCCACCCAGCCCACCCGGCTGCCCGGCCACAGCGTGCGGGCGCGTTCGGCCAGCGCCCGCCCCGTGGCGTCGTGCCCGCCGCCGATGTCGGCCGAGACGACCAGCACCCGCCGGGGCAGCGGCTCGGCGGCCCCGCCCGGCGCCCCCGTCCGCGCCTCCTCCCGGTGGCTCCCGCGGGACCCCGGCTGGGCGGCCGGGGGTGGCGCGGGGGTCGCTGGCATCTCGGGCGCTCCCAGGCGGTGGGTGGGGGAGGGACGCCGGGAGTCGCCCCTCCAGGGCGTTCACCAGCTTAACGACTCCTTTACGGATAGATGGGATATCTTCGGACATCAGGTGCCCGCCGGGCGGCACTGCCGGGAGGCGTCATGGCAACGGGGCGACCAGGGGCGCGGCGGCCCCGCCCGCTCGGCGTACCCGTGCTGACGCCCGTCCCGGCCGGGTGGTGGTTCGACGCCCTGCTGGTCGCCGCGTTCGCCGCGCTCACCGCGGCGCTGGCCTGGTCGCCGCCGCTGCTGCGCCTGGACATCGCCGTGCGGGACTGGTGCGACGCGCACCGCCCGCCGCCGGTGTACGTGGTGATGCGCATCCTCGACGGGTTCGGTCAGGGCGGACCGCTCACCACGGTCACCGTGCTGGTCTCCGGCTGGCTGGCCTGGCGGCACCGCACCGTGCGCCCGATCGTCCTGTCCGGCCTGGCCCCGATCGTGAGCACGCTGCTGATCGTCGGCCTGAAGCGGTGGACGTCCCGGGGCGCCCCGCACCACGGGTCGGCGCGCATGTTCGGCGACGGCTGGGAGGAGTACTACCCGTCCGGGCATGTGAGCAACGCCGTCGTCTACTACACGGTGCTGGCGGTGCTGCTCGCACCGTATCTGGCGGCGGCGCCGCGCCGCCTGCTGCAGTGGCTGCCCGGCCCGCTGGCCTTCACCGGCGCCACGCACCTGAACTACCACTGGCTCACCGACAGCATCGGCGGATACCTGCTGGGGCTGCTGATCGCGCGGCTGCTCCTGCGGCTGCCGTGGCGCACCCTCCCGCTGCCGCGCCGCCTCGATCGGCGGCCGCCCTGAAGCGCCGACCGGCGTTTACCCCCGGTCGGGCCGGGTAGGCCCGGCCCGCACGCGACACCGCAAGGAGACGGTATGGCCGCCGGGACGATCGTGGTTGACGAGGCGTCCGCCGTTCCTCCCCGCCCTGAGGGACGGGGCATCCCGGCGGTGCACCGGTGAACGACACGGGTCAGCTGGCGGCCGGCGCGACGCTCGCCCTGGCCGCCGCCGCCGCGTTCGGCACGTGCTCGGTGCTGCAGTACCGCGCCTCCCGCCAGGTGCCGGAGGAACGGGCCGGGCAGCCGCGGCTGCTGGTGCGGCTGTTCCGCGTACCGATCTGGCGCTGGTCGGTCGTGCTGGCCGCGGCGGCGTTCGCCCTGCAGGTCGCGGCCCTGAGCCTGGCGCCGCTGATCCTGGTGCAGCCCCTGCTGGTGACCGGGCTGATCTGGTACGTCCTGGTGTTCGCCGCAGCCGAGCACCACCGGCCCGACCCGCCGCTGCTGCTGGAGTCGACGCTGTGCCTGCTCGGGCTCGCCGCCTTCCTGGCGGCCACGCGGCCCACCCGTAGCCAGGGGCAGGGGTTCGACTCCGTCGGCTCGGCCCTGCTGCTCAACGTCGCGGTGGTGGTCTCGGTGGGGCTGTGCCTGCTGGCCGCGGTGCGGCTGGAGCGCCGGTGGCGCCCGCTGCCGCTGGCCCTCGCGGCCGGCGTCTGCTACGGCGTGACGGCCGGGCTGATCAGCAGCCTCGGCTTCCACCTCGCGGCGAGCCCACTGTCGGTGTTCGGGCAGTGGCAGACCTACGCCATCGCCGTGCTCGGCCCGTTCGGCGTGCTGCTGAGCCAGAACGCCTACCAGGCCGGCCCGATGGGCGCGCCCGCCCTGGCGACCATCACCGTCGCCGACCCGTTGGTGTCCATCGCGGTCGGGCTGTTCTGGCTGGACGAGCGGATCATGACCGGCGCCGGGGCCGCGGTGGGCCAGGTGCTCGGGCTCGCGGTCGTGGCCGTCGCGGTCTTCCTGCTCGCCCGGCGGGCGCCCCTCGCCACCGACGGGTAGGTTTCTCGACGTGGCCGGACGGGTAGTGTCCCACCGCGTCGATGGCATCGCGGACTCGCGGCTGTCAGTACCCGCCAGCAGAACAGGATCTCGTCGGCCATGAGCGAGCTGACCGCCCACCTCGACCTGCCCCTCGGCATCCACGCGCCCGGTGCGGCACGTCGGGCGGTGACCGCCCTGCTCGAGGGCTGGGGTTTCCGGGACGAGGAGTGGCTCGATGCCGCGGCGGTGGTGACCAGCGAGCTCGTCACCAACGCGGTACGCCACGGGGGCGGTTGCGTGGAGCTCACCGCCGAGGCCCACGAGGGGAGGGTCGTGCTCTCGGTCGCGGACGGCTCCTCAGTCGTGCCCCGTCGCCGTGACCCCGACGGCGTCGGGGGGCGGGGCATCGCGGTGATCGAGGCCCTGTCGGCGCGGTGGGGCGTGCATGATCACGAGGGCGGCAAGCGGGTCTGGGTCGAGTTGCGCCCGTACCCCGGCGGGCCCGTGCGCTCGCCGGGCAGCGCGAGGGGGGAGCGGCGGTGAAGGTCGCCCGGCACGTCGACGCCGACGGGGCGGTGCGGTTGGTCCTCGCCGGCGAGTTGGACCTGGCCACGGTCGAGACGCTGTACGACAGCGTGACGCAGACGATCACGGCGGGCCGGCCCGGGCGGTTGGTCGTCGACCTCGCCGGGGTCACCTTCTGCGACTCCACAGGCATCGGCGCGCTGCTGGACGCCCGCACGGCCGCGAACAGCAGCGGCGTCGCGTTCCAGGCCACCAACCCGCGCGGCGTCACGCGCAGGACGATGCAGGTCATCGGGGTGTTCGAGGTGCTGACCGCCGGCACGGCCGCCTGACCCGCGGCCAGCCCGGCCGGCCGGGAGCGAGCCGCCCGGCTGGCTGGGAGCGAGCCGCCCGGCCGGCGGTCGTCGCCGCGTGCGCCCGGTCAGCGGTAGTCGCCGCGGCGGACCGGCGGGATGACCATGGTGGCTTCGTCGCTTGCCGCCACGGACTCGTCGGCGGCCGGCCGGGCCTGCGGCATGGCCGGCACAGGGTCGCCGGCGACGGGCTGGGCCGGCGGCCTGGCCGTCATCGCGGCGTCGGCGTCGCGGCGGCCGGCGGTGTAGGCGCGGGCGTGGCTGGCGATGGCCTGCGACTCCTCCTCGGCGCGGGCGAGCCAGCCTTCCCAGCGGCTCTGCATGGGGCGGACGAGGCCGCCGCCGACGCCGACGACGAGGATGCCGCCGACGGTGGCGAGCACGGCGATGAGCACCGGGGTGGTGACCGTGGTGGCCACGCCGATCTGGTTGAGGGCGGCGATGACGCCCAGGCCGAGGATGAACACCGAGGCCCCGGTGGCGAGGATCCGGCCGTAGGACAGGCCGCCGAGGGCGCTGGAGATGACGTCCCTGACCGCCCTGGCGATGGCGGCGGCGACCACGACGATGACGATCGCGACGAACGCCCCGGGCAGCCACGCGACGACGCCGTGGATCAGGTCGGACACCGGGTTCGGGCCCCAGATGCCGAAGGCGAGCTGCAGGGTGACCAGCAGGACCCCGTAGTAGGCCAGCCTGGCGACGATGTCGCTGGCGTCGTAACGGGATCGGGCCAGGGCGGTCTTGATGCCGCCACGCTCGACCGCCCGGTCGAAGCGCACCCGCTCGAGCACCTTGTCGACGAGCCTGAGCACGGCCTTGGCGATCAGCCAACCGACCAGCAGGATCGCGAGGAACGCGACCGCCTTGGGCAGGAACAGCAGCACCGAGCGGACGGCGTCGCCCACCGCGTTCGTGAAATTGTCCTTCATCGAATGTCTTCCGTGGAAACCCCCGGCTTTAGCCGTGGGGAGGAAACGGAACCCCTGCGGAGCAGGTCAGGGATAGCCCATTCGCCGC
>NZ_JBICUP010000028.1:68357-94679 GCF_043198215.1 Micromonospora sp. NPDC048830 | reverse complement strand
GACTCCGCCAACCCCGACCAGGCCTCCTACCAGATGAGCGTCGACAACCTCGCCGACTGGATCGCCACCCGCGGCTACAGCGCCACCGCCTGACCGGGAACCTGAACGGCAGGAGGTATCACGAAGGGCCGACCCCCACGAGGGTCGGCCCTTCGTCGTCCACCCGCCCGGCGACAGCGGGACCGGCGCGTCAGCCGCCAGAGTTGTCGAGCTCAGCGCCCAGCGAGGCCGGCGCCGTCAGCCGCCGGACTCGTCGAGCTCAGCGCCCAGCGAGGCCGGCGCCGTCAGCCGCCGGACTCGTCGAGCTCAGCGCCCCCCGCAACGGCGCCGTCAGCCGCCGGACTCGTCGAGCTCGGCGCCCTCCGGGACGGTGTCGTCGTCGCGGCTGGCGAGCCAGCCGTCGGGGAGGTGGACCTTGCCCGGGGAGTTGGTCCGGCCGCGCGGCTGGCCCAGGGCGGCCACCGGGAACGGCTCGGCCGGATCGAGCTTACCGAGCAGGTCGTCGAGCTGGGCCAGGCTCTCGATCATGGCGAGGGAGCGGCGCAGCTCGCTACCCACGGGGAAGCCCTTCAGGTACCAGGCGACGTGCTTGCGGAAGTCGGTGCAGCCGTCCCGCTCGCCCCGGGCCGGGTTCCGGGCGCCCGCCGTGAACTGCTCCACCAGCAGCTCGGCGTGCCGGCGCATGGTCGCCGCCACCTCGCCGAGCGTGGGCAGCCGCCGCTCCGGCCGGCCGTCGAACGCGGCCTCCAAATCGGCGAAGAGCCACGGCCGGCCCAGGCAGCCGCGGCCGACAACCACCCCGTCGACGCCGGTGTGCGCCACCATCCGCAGGGCGTCGTCGCCCTCCCAGATGTCGCCGTTGCCGAGCACCGGCACGTCGAGGGCCTGCTTCAGCGTGGCGATGGCGTCCCAGTCGGCGGTGCCCGAATAGCGCTGCGCGGCCGTACGCCCGTGCAGGGCGACCGCGGCGACGCCGGCGTCCTGGGCGGCGAGCCCCGCCTCGACGTACGTCAGGTGGTCGTCGTCGATGCCCTTGCGCATCTTGACGGTGACCGGCACCCCGGCGGGCGACGCGGCGTCCACCGCGGCCTTCACCAGCCGGGCGAACAGCCGGCGCCGCCAGGGCAGGGCGGACCCGCCGCCCCGGCGGGTGACCTTGGGCACGGGGCAGCCGAAGTTGAGGTCGATGTGGTCGGCGAGGTCCTTCTCGACCACGATCCGCACGGCGGCGGCGGTGATCTCCGGGTCGGTGCCGTAGAGCTGGAGGCTGCGCGGCTTCTCCTCCTCGCCGAAGGCGATCATGCGCAGCGTCTTCGGGTTCCGCTCGACCAGCGCGACGGTCGTGATCATCTCGCAGACGTAGATGCCGCCGCCCTGCTCGCGGCAGAGCTGGCGGAACCCGACGTTGGTGATGCCGGCCATCGGCGCGAGCACCACCGGCGGCCACACCTCGTGCGGCCCGATGGTCAGCGGGCGCACGGCGGGCGGGGTCGGGGCGGTCACCGGACAAGTGTACGGGGCTCCGACCGGCCCGTTCCGCGCGCCGGTCGGAGCCCCGTACGCGGCTCAGCAGCCGGGGAGGCGCTCGATGAGGTAGCGCTCCACCTGGTCGAGCGAGATCCGCTCCTGGGCCATCGTGTCCCGGTTGCGCACCGTCACCGCGTTGTCGTCGAGGGTGTCGAAGTCGACCGTCACGCAGAACGGGGTGCCGATCTCGTCCTGCCGGCGGTAGCGGCGGCCGATCGCCTGCGAGTCGTCGAACTCGACCACCCAGCGCTTGCGCAGGTCGGCGGCGAGGCCCTTCGCCTTCGGGGAGAGCGCCTCGTTGCGGGACAGCGGCAGCACCGCCACCTTGACCGGGGCCAGGCGCGGGTCGAAGCGCATGACGGTGCGCTTGTCCACCCCGCCCTTGGTGTTCGGCGCCTCGTCCTCGTCGTACGCCTCGAGCAGGAAGGCGAGCACCGCGCGGGTGAGGCCGGCGGCCGGCTCGATCACGTACGGGATCCAGCGCTCGCCCTTGGTCTGGTCGAAGTACGACAGGTCGACGCCGGAGTGCTTGCTGTGCGTGGACAGGTCGAAGTCGGTGCGGTTGGCGATGCCCTCCAGCTCGGCGAACTCGGTGCCGCCGAACCGGAACCGGTACTCGATGTCGACGGTGCGCTTCGAGTAGTGGGAGAGCTTCTCCTTCGGGTGCTCGTAGAAGCGCAGGTTCTCCTCGGACAGGCCGAGGTCGATGTACCAGTTCCAGCGCTCCCGCAGCCAGTACTCGTGCCACTGTTCGTCGGTGCCCGGCTCGACGAAGAACTCCATCTCCATCTGCTCGAACTCGCGCGTACGGAAGATGAAGTTGCCGGGGGTGATCTCGTTACGGAACGACTTGCCGGTCTGCGCGATGCCGAACGGCGGCTTCTTGCGGGCGACCGTCTCCACGTTCTTGTAGTTGACGAAGATGCCCTGGGCGGTCTCCGGGCGCAGGTAGTGCAGGCCCTCGTCGCTCTCCACCGGGCCGAGGTACGTCTTCATCAGGCCGTTGAACATCTTCGGCTCGGTGAAGGTGCCCTTGTTGCCGCAGTTCGGGCAGTTCAGCTCCGTCAGCGAGGTCAGCGGCTTGCCGTGCTTGGCCTCGTACGCCTCCTCCAGGTGGTCGGCGCGGAACCGCTTGTGGCAGGACTGGCACTCGGTCAGCGGGTCGACGAACTCGGCGATGTGGCCGCTGGCCTCCCAGACCTTGCGGGCCAGGATCACGGCCGAGTCCAGGCCGACCACGTCGTCGCGCTGCTGGACCATGGTCTTCCACCACTGCCGGCGGACGTTCTCCTTGAGCTCCACGCCGAGCGGACCGTAGTCCCACGCCGACCGGGTGCCCCCGTAGATCTCGCTGGAGGGGAAGACGAAGCCCCGGCGCTTGGCGAGGCTGACGACGGCGTCGATACGGTCGACTGGCATGTTTCCTCCTACGCCGGCTGGCGGTCGGCGGGGGCGAAGTGGATGAATCGTTCGGTCCGGGACCACGGTACGACCGCGGAGGCCCCGAGCCCAGCAGAATACCGGGGGCGACCAGGCCGGCCCCCGCGAGCCTCCACCGCCGGACCGACAGGGCCGGGCCGAGGGCGGACCGGCCGGGCCGGACACCCGGGGCGGGGTCGGCGTCCCGAGGGTCAGCTGACGCCGCAGACCTTCATGGCCCCGGTCTGCCGGTCCGGCGCCAGGGTCACCTGCTGGTTGCCCCGGCCACCGCCGCTGAAGGTGACCGAGACGGGCACGGTGAGGTTGTTGACGTCCACCTCGCCCACCCGGAACGAGTCGATCTGCGGCTCGGCCGAGACCCGCCGCGTGAACGCCGGCCGGGACTCGCGCCGTCGCGCGTCGTCGCAGAGCGCGTCGTACGACCTGTCGTACTTCCGCTCGGCCAGCCCGTCGTAGTAGTCCTGGGTCACCGCGCGGCCCTGCTCCCGGACGGCCTGCACGTTGCTGACCGCCAGTCCGACGACGGCCGACCCGCCCCCGCCGCAGCAGAGCAGCACGGCCAACGCGCCGACCCCGAGGGCGAGCCAGAGCCGGGCGCGGCGCCCCTCGGTCGGCGGCGCGGCGAACGGCGGGGCGACCCCGGGGCCCGCCGGGGGCGGGGGCACCGCCGGCTCCTGGGGCGTCGCCGACGCGCCGGGGGCCGGCGGGCCGGCGGGCCGTCCTGCCGTCGGGTACGGGGGTGGACCGGCCGGTCCGGGTGCGGTCATACGTGCAGGGTAGTGCCAGCGGTTCAGCGGTACGGCGCAGCGGCCCGATCGCTGGCCCGCACCTCGACCGCCCCACCGGGGGCGGCGCCGGCCAGCGCCTCGTACGCCGACGGCTCGTCGACCGACTCGGCCAGCAGCGGCGTGGCGTGCACCTTCACGTCGAAGCCGCCGAGCGCCCGCCGGTACGCGCCGACCGACTCCCACTCGGTGACCAGGCACCAGTGGCGGGGGTCGTCCAGCGCCCGGAGCAGCTCGCCGCGCAGGTAGCCGGGGCGGGCGGCCAGCGCCGCGAGGGCGGCGTGCGCGCGCTCGGTGAAGGCGGGGGCGACGTCCTCGTCCACCACGAACCGGTTGGTGACCAGCACCGGGTCCTCCTCGTAGAGTCTGTGGGATGCAGCGTACGCAGAGCCCCCTGCTGGCCCGACTGGCCCGGGCGAACCCCACGGCGGTCTTCCTGGTCACCCTGGTGCTGGTGCTGGTGGCGCTGTTCACCCCGGGCGTGGTGGGCGGGGCGCTCCTGCTGGTGCTCGCTGCCGGCCTGGTCGCGCTGCTGCTGAGGACCTGGCCGGTCCAGGCGCCGGCCACCCGGGTGATCCGGCTGGTCATGCTGACCCTGCTGGTCACGGTCGCGCTGGCGAAGCTGCTCTGATCCGGGCCGGCCCGTACGGGCGACACGAGGGGCGAATCGCTAGCAAATGAGTGCGGCTCATGCAAGCATGCGTTTTTGACAATCAATTTCGTTGTCGCGGAGAGTGGGCTACATGACGCTCCGCCCCACCGTACGTGCCCTGGTCGCCGCGACCGCCCTGCTCGGCCTGGGCGGCCTCGCCGCCTGCTCGGACGACGGCGGCGGCGCCGACCCCCAGCGGGTCGACGTGACCGCCGCCTTCTACCCGCTCCAGTTCGTCGCCGAGCGGGTCGGCGGCGACGCGGTCCGGGTGACCAACCTGACCAAGCCCGGCGCCGAGCCGCACGACCTGGAGCTGACCCCGGGCCAGGTCGGCGAGGTCAACCGGGCCGAGCTGGTCGTCTACCTCAAGGGATTCCAGCCGGCGGTGGACGAGGCGGTCGAGCAGGCCGGCGGCGACCGGGCCTTCGACGTGGCCGGGGTGCAGCCGCTGCTGGACGTGACCGCCGGCGGCCACGAGCACGAGCACGAGGGCGAGAAGGAGGCCGGGCACGCCGAAGAGAGCGGCGGCAAGGACCCGCACCTCTGGCTCGACCCGACCCGGCTGGCCACCGTCGCCGACCGGCTCGCCGAGCGGCTCGCCGCCGTCGATCCCGAGCGGGCCGCCGACTACACCGCCCGGGCGAGAACCCTGCGCGCCGACCTGGAGAAGCTGGACGCCGAGTTCGCGGCGGGGCTGAAGACCTGCCAGCGCCGGGAGATCGTGGTCAGCCACACCGCGTTCGGCTACCTGACCACGCGCTACCAGCTCGAACAGGTCGGCATGACAGGGCTGACCCCGGAGACCGAGCCGTCCCCGCAGCGCCTGGCCGAGGTCGCCCGGGACGCCCGGGAGCACCAGGCCACCACGATCTTCTTCGAGACCCTGGTCAGCCCCAAGGTCGCCGAGACGATCGCCGAGCAGGTCGGCGCGCGGACCGCCGTGCTCGACCCGCTGGAGGGACTGTCCGCCGGCAACGGCGCGGACTACCTTTCGGTGATGCGTACCAACCTCCAGGCCCTCCGGACGGCGTTGGGCTGCTCGTGACCGCACCTGTCATCACCGTCACGCACGCGGCGGTCGGCTACGACGGCCGCCCCGTGCTGCGGGACGTCTCCCTCACCGTCGACGCCGGCGAGGTCGTCGCCGTGCTCGGCGTCAACGGATCCGGCAAGTCCACGCTGATCCGCGCGGTACTCGGGCTGGTCCCGCTGCACTCCGGCACCGTCTCGCTCTTCGGCACGCCGCTGCGGCGGTTCCGGCAGTGGCGGCGCATCGGGTACGTCCCGCAGCGCCTCGGCGCCGGCGGCGGCGTGCCGGCCACCGTACGCGAGGTGGTGGCCTCCGGCCGGCTCGCCCGCCGGGGCGTGCTCCGCCCGCCGGGCAGAGCCGACCGGGCGGCGGTGGCCGCCGCGCTGGAGGCGGTCGGGCTGGCCGACCGGGCCGGCGACGCGGTCGCCACCCTCTCCGGCGGCCAGCAGCAGCGCACCCTGATCGCCCGCGCCCTGGCCGGCGAGCCGGAACTGCTGGTCCTCGACGAGCCGACCGCCGGGGTCGACGCGGTCAGCCAGGAGGCGTTCGCCGGGGCGCTGCGCGGCTTCGTCGGCGGCGGCGGGACGGTGCTGCTGGTGGCCCACGAGCTGGGGCCGCTGCGCCCACTGATCAGCCGCGCCGTGGTGGTGCACGACGGCGGGGTCGCGCACGACGGCGCGGTGCCCGAGCCGGCCGGCCACCACGCCGAGCCCGACCACGACCACGTGCACCCGCACGGACCCGACGAGCCCGTAGGGCTGTGGAGCAGTTGAGCATGGAGCTTTTCCAGTACCCGTACATGCAGCGGGCGCTGATCGCCGCGCTGGTCATCGGCCTGGCCGCCCCGGCGCTCGGAATCTACCTGGTGCAGCGCCGACTGGCCCTGATCGGCGACGGGGTCGGGCACGTCGCGCTCACCGGGGTCGGCGCCGGGCTGCTGCTCAACAGCTCCCCGGTGCTGGTGGCGGTGGTCGCGGCGACGCTCGGCGCGGTCGCCATCGAGCTGGTACGGGCCCGGGGCCGCACCTCCGGCGACCTCGCGCTGGCGCTGCTGTTCTACGGCGGGATCGCCGGTGGCGTGATGCTGGTCGGGCTCTCCGACGCCACCAGCGCCAGCCTCAACGCGTACCTGTTCGGGTCGCTGACCACCATCTCGCCGCAGGACCTGACGACCATCGTGGTGCTCGGCGCGGCGATCCTGGTCACCATGCTGGCCCTGCGGCCGGCGCTGTTCGCCGTGTGCCACGACGAGGAGTACGCCCGGGTCGCCGGCCTGCCGGTGCGGGCGCTCAACCTGCTGCTCGCCGTCGGCACCGCGGTGACCGTCACGATCGCCATGCGGGCCGTCGGGGTGCTGCTGATCAGCGCGCTGATGGTGGTCCCGGTGGCCACGGCCCAGCAGGTCACCCGCGGCTTCCGCGCCACGATGACCGCCGCGATGGCGCTCGGCCTGTTCGCCGCCGGCTCGGGGGTCTGGGTGGCCGCCAACGCCGACACCGCCCCGGGCGCGTCCGTGGTGCTGCTCGCGATCGCCTCGTTCCTCGTCGTCGCGGTCGCCGCCGCCGGGTGGCGGGAGCTGCGGCGGCGCCGCACCCGGGCCGGCGCGCCGACCCCCGAGCCGCACGAGCACGAGGTGGTGCTGAGTTGAGCCTGCGCCAGGGCATGTCCGCGGTATTGGTTACCGTTACAGGGTGACCGGCGCATCAGGCTACGAGGCGTACGAGGGCGCGGGCGAGCTGCTGCGGGCCCTCGCGGCCCCCATCCGGCTGGCGATCGTGAGCGAGCTGGCGCAGGGCGAGCGGTGCGTGCACGAGCTGGTGGAGAAGCTCGGAGCCGCACAACCACTGGTCTCCCAACACCTGCGGGTGCTGCGCGGGGCCGGCGTGGTCCGTGGCTCCCGGCGCGGGCGCGAGATCGCGTACGCGCTGGTCGACGAGCACGTCGCGCACATCGTCGCCGACGCGGTCAGCCACGCCGGGGAGACGTCATGAGCGAGCGCAGCGAGCGAATCATCGGGCACGGTGCCATGGTGGCTCATGCCGGCGCCGAGCGCAGCGAGGCGCTGGCATGAGCGCAGGGGGCGTCGTGAGCGAGGGCGGCGCCGTCCGCAACACCCGGCAGCGCTCGGCGGTGAGCGCCCTGCTCGCCGAGCTGGACGGATTCCACAGCGCGCAGAACCTGTACGCCATGCTCCGCGAGCGCGGCGAGCGGGTGGGGCTGACCACCGTCTACCGGACGCTGCAGGGGCTGGCCGACGCGGGTGAGGTCGACGTCATGCGCCCGCCGGGCGGCGAGCACCTCTACCGGCGGTGCAGCGAGGGTCACCACCACCACCTGGTGTGCCGGGCCTGCGGCCGCACGGTGGAGGTGGCCGGGCCGACCGTGGAAACCTGGGCGGAGCGGGTCGCCGCCCAGAACGGCTACACCGACGTCAGCCACACCCTGGAGATCTTCGGCACCTGCCCGTCCTGCGCCGGCTGACGTCGGCCGGTTTCCGGCCGTGCCCGGCCGCCGCGGGCATGGCAGGCTGTCCGGCGTGAAGATCTACGCCGATCGTTTCCCGACCGCCGCCCGCCAGTTCCTCACCGACCTGCTCGTCGTCGTCTGGGTGTACGCCGCCGTCCGGTTCGCGCTGTGGGTGCACGACCTGGTGCAGAAGCTCGCCGTACCCGGGCGGAAGCTGGAGGGGGCAGGCGGCGGTCTGGCCGACAACCTCGCCGAGGCGGGCGGCAAGGTGCGCCGCGTGCCGCTGGTGGGCGACGAGCTGACCGCCCCCTTCAGCAAGGCGGCCGACGCCGCGCGGGCGGTTGCCGACGCGGGCCGGGACCAGCAGGAGCTGGTCGGCCAGCTCGCCCTGGCGCTCAGCATCGCCGTCCTGGTCTTCCCGCTCGGCGTGGTGCTGCTCGGCTGGCTGCCGCTGCGGCTGCGCTGGATGCGCCGGGCCGCCTCGGCGAAGGCGCTTGCCGCGGCCCCGGCCGGGCGGGACCTGTTGGCCCTGCGGGCGCTGGCCGGGCAGCCGCTGGGCCGGCTGACCCGGATCGCCCCGGACGTGGCCGAGGCGTGGCGCCGCGGCGACGACGCCACCGTCGACGCGCTCGCCGCGCTGGAGCTGCGCCGACTCGGCCTCCGGGCCGACCGTTAGGGTGGGGCGTGTTCTACTTCCTGATCGTCATCGCCGTGCTGCTGCTGGCGTACGCCGGCGTCCTGGTCAGCTTCGTCCGCCGGGGCCGCAAGGTCCCGCCGGTGGCGTACCTGGTGCTGGCGGTGCTCAACGGGCTGATCCTGGCCGGCGTGCTGGCCTGGGGGATCTCCCGCTGAGCCCTCACGAGGCGCGGGCGTGAGCGGGTCCCCTGCTGCGCCACAGGCGTCGACCGAGGCCCTTCCCTTCAATCCGGGCGGGGGATGCGGCGGCGAACGTCAGGGGCAGTCGACGGGCCGGGGGTCCAGCGGGCCACCCAGGGCCGGTCGGCCGGCGGGGTGACCACCCCGTCCTCCAGCGCGGCGTACCGGCCGTCGAGGATGCGCCTCGCCGCCGCCACGTCGACCGGGTCGGTGTTGTCCCACAGGGCGGTGAACAGCGCGTCGACCCGCAGCCTGGCCTGCCGGCAGAACAGGTCGGCCAGCTCCACGTTCTCGGGGCGCGAGTCCTTCTCCCCGTACGCCCGCACGCAGACGGCGGACATCGCGAACAGCTCCGCGCCGATGTCCACCACCCGGCCGAGGAACGCCTGCTTGCGCTCCATCTTCCCCTGCCAGCGGGACATCGCGTAGAACGTCGACCGGGCCAGCTTGCGGCAGGCCCGCTCGACGTGCCGCAGGTGCCCGGCCAACGGCCCGAACCTGCCGTACGCCGTCGGGGACTGGCCCCGGCCGACCGCGAGGGCCGGCAGCCACCGCGCGTAGAAGGCCCCGGCCCGGGCGCCGGCCCGCGCCTTGCGGCCGAGCCCGGCGTCCGGGTCGATGATGTCCCCGGCGACGGAGAGGTGGGCGTCCACCGCCTCGCGGGCGATGAGCAGGTGCATGATCTCGGTGGAGCCCTCGAAGATCCGGTTGATCCGCAGGTCCCGCAGCAACTGCTCCACGGCGATCGGGCGCTCGCCCCGGGCGGCCAGCGAGTCGGCCGTCTCGTAGCCGCGTCCGCCCCGGATCTGGACCAGCTCGTCGCCGATCTTCCACGCCATCTCGCTCGCGTAGAGCTTGACCAGCGCCGCCTCGATCCGGATGTCGTTGCGGTCGTCGTCGGCGAGCAGGCAGCACAGGTCCAGCATGGTCTCCATGCCGTACGTCGTCGCGGCGATGAAGGCCAGCTTCTGGGCGACGGCCTCGTGCTCGCCGACCGGCCGGCCCCACTGGACCCGCTCGGCGGCCCACTCCCGGGCCACGTTCAGCGACCACTTGCCCGCGCCGACGCACATCGCCGGCAGCGAGAGCCGGCCGGTGTTCAGGGTGCTCAGGGCGATCTTCAGCCCCTTGCCCTCGCCGCCGATGACGTTCTCCTTCGGCACGAAGACGTCGTGGAACCGGGTGAGGCTGTTCTCCAGCCCGCGTAGCCCGACGAAGGCGTTGCGCCGCTCCACGGTGATGCCCTCGGCGTCGCCGTCGACCACGAACGCCGTGATCCCGCCGCGCCGGCCCGCGCCGGCCGGCACCCGGGCCATCACCACCAGCAGCGTGGCGACCGTGCCGTTGGTGGCCCAGAGCTTCACGCCGTTGAGCCGGTACCCGGTGCCGTCCGCGGTGGGCTCGGCGGTGGTGGCCAGCCGCGCCGGGTCGGAGCCGACGTCCGGCTCGGTGAGCAGGAACGCCGACACCTCGCCGGCGGCGAGCCGGGGCAGGAAGCGGCGTTTCTGCTCGGCGGTGCCGAACATCTTCAGCGGCTGCGGCACGCCGATCGACTGGTGGGCCGACAGCAGCGCGCTGATCGCCGGGCTGACCGAGCCGGCCAGCATCAGCGCCCGGCAGTAGTGCAGGTTGCTCAGCCCCAGGCCGCCGTACGAGCGGTCGATCTTCATGCCGAACGCGCCGAGCCGGGCCAGCCCGTGGAACACCTCGTCGGGGATCCGCGCGTCCCGCTCGATCGCCGCGCCGTCCACCTCGGACTCCAGGTACGCCCGCAGTTCGGCCAGGAACTCCTCGGCCCGGGCGTCCTCGGCCGGGTCGCTGCGCGGCCACGGGTCGATCAGGTCGAGCCGGAACCGGCCGAGGAACAGCTCCCTGCCGAAGCTGGGCCGGTCCCAGGCGGACTCGCGGGCCGCCTCGGCGACCTGCCGGGCCTCCTTCTCCGACACCTGTCCCGCCTCGGCGGGCAGGGGGCCGACCCCGTCGCCGCCCGCCGCGACCGGGCCCGCGGCGCCACGGCCGCCGGGGTCACCGGCCGGCGCGACCCGGCCGGTGGGTCTCGTGTCGTCGGCGGGGGCGACCCGCTCGGTGGGTTTCGTGTCGTCGGCGGGGGCGACCCGGCCGGTGGGACCCTCCGCCGCGCTGGGGCCCGTCGTCGCACCTCCGCCCGCCGCGTCTCCGCCCGTCGGGTCAGGCATGGGTCGGCTGTTCTGCGTCGTGGTCACGGCTGCCCCCCCTTGGACCTCGGTCCGGATGACGTCGACGTGCTCGACACGAGTCACGCTACTCCCGGGTGTTACCCAGGGGTAGGGTTTCGCCACGCCCGATTTTCAGGGATGTTTCCGCTGTTCCCGACCGGTTCAACGGACGGGCCGGCCGTTCGCCGGGTCAGTCCCCGGGAAGCGGGTGCGGGTCGTCGTCCTCGTCGTCGACGTCGTCGTCGCCCCAGTTGCGCCTGGCGAACGGCAGGAACGCCCAGAAGACCAGGAACCACACCCCGGTGAGCACGGTCAGCAGGATGGCGATCGGCCGGGACAGGACGAAGTCGGTGATCAGCAGGACAGCGCTGACCATCGAGAGCAGCATGAACGCCAGGCCACCGCTGGCCATCCGGTGGGCGAAGCGCACCAGCTCCGGCTTTCGCCCCTGCCGGAACAGCGCCCGATGGAAGGCGACCGGGGAGATGATCATGGCGGTGGCGGCGGCAGCCGACAGCAGCGAGACGATGTAGACGTCCTTCTGGAACGCCGTGGCCCGCGGGAACCCGTTGCTGAACGGCAGGGTCAGCAGGAACGCGAAGAGGATCTGCACGCCGGTCTGGGCGACCCGCAACTCCTGGAGCAGGTCGGCGAAGTTGCGCTCCCAGCGCTGCTTCTCGGTCTCCTTCGACACGTGCCATACCTCCCGCATGACGTACCGCCGGCGAGGCCAACCCCGCCGGCAGCAACGCCATTGCCCCGCCGGGCCCCCGACGAAACCGGACCGGAGTGGGGCCCGCCGTGCCCCACCCCGACCACGCGCCTCAGGAACCGCGGCGGATACGCCCGGCGTACCGGTCCTCCAGGGCCTTGTTGTGCTCGTCCCCGCCAGCGATGTTGGCCGACAGGTAGACCGGGGGTTGCTCCCCCGCCGCCAGCAGCCGGGCCACCACCTCGACGGTGATCTGCTGGGCGAGCAGGGCGGCGGTGATGGACGAGATCGCGCCGACCGCGCCGCCGCCGGGCAGGGGCAGGGTCGCGTCGCCGTACGGGGCGCCGTTGTCCAGCACCACGTCGGCGAAGTCGGCCAGCTTCCGCCCCGAGGGGTGGCGGGAGATCATCCGCGCCGAGTGCGCCACGGAGGTGATCGCCACCAGCCCGTGGCCGCGTTCCTTCACCAGCCCGGCGAACTCGACGATGGCGCCGTTGACCCCGGAGTTCGAGGCGACCACGAAGACGTCCGACGGGTGGACCGGGGCCAGCTCGTACAGCCGGTGGGCCACCGAGGGGTCCCGCTCCAGCAGCGGGCCGAGGATGTCGGCCGGCGCCCCGCCGAGCAGCACCAGGTCGCGCAGCGCGATCCGGTTGGTCGGCACCAGCCCGCCGGCCCGACCGGCGATCTCCATCGCCAGCGCCTCGGAGTGCCCGGTGCCGAACACGTGGACCACACCGTCGGCCCGCAGCGCGTCGGCGATGAGGTCGGCCGCCCGGCCCACCGCCTCCCGCTGGCCGGCGGACACCCGTCCGATCGTCTCCGTCACCACCGCGAGGTAGTCGTCAGCATTCACCGTCATCCGTCCTCCGTCCGTCGGTTGCGGGCCAGCCAGCCCACCGCGAAGTCGACCGCCGCCCGTTGACGCATCAACCGTCCCGTTCCGTCGCCGACCGGGCCGATCCGCACCGCGCCGGTCGCCTCCAGGTCCACCCCCAGCTGCGGGAAGTCGGACTCGTCGACCGCCACGTCGTCCCACCAGGCCCACGTCCGGCCGCCGTCCGGGGTGCCGACCGCCGCGCCCAGCCGCCGCCGCGGTGGTGCCGGCTGCCGGTACTCGGCCAGGTGCAGGGACGTGTGCGAGCCGTGGTCGACGCCGAGCAGCAGCACGTCGGCGTCCTCCTCGTACAGCCGGCCGAGCGGCGAGCCGGGGCCGAGCATGCCGGCGAGGGGATGGTCGGAGACGATCCGCTCCGCGGCGGGCCCGAGGGCCGCGAACGAGACGTACGGGTGGTCGCTGCGCCGGGCGCCCGGCCAGCACCGGACGGTCTCGGCCAGCGCGCCCATGAACCGGCTCGGGGTGACCGCCGGGTCGAAGCCGGGCGCCTCCGCCCGGATCACCGGCCACCAGTCCTCCGGCACGGGCGGGTTGCGCCAACCGGCCGGGTCGCTGTTCTCCGGGGTGTGGGTCGGCACGACCAGGGTCCCCGCCGGCCCGAGCGCGTCGCGCAGGGCGAGCGCCACCGCCTGCGGACCGCCGCAGACGAACCCGAGGGAACGCAGGCCGGCGTGCACCAGCACCGCCGCGCCCGGGCGTACCCCGAGCCGGCGGAGCTGCGCGGCCAGCGACGCCCGGGTGTGCGGCCGGGACGGCGCGTCGCTCGCGCACGGGCCGGACCGCGTCGGGGACGCCGCACTCACTGAGGGCGCCCCACCCGGGCGAGGATCGCCTCGGCCAGCGGGCCGGGCGCGACGTCGGGGATCCAGTGGGACACCCCGGGCAGCTCGACGAGGCGGTAGTCCCCGGTGACGTGGTCGGCGCACGCCTGCGCGGCGACCCGGCCGATCGCGACGTCCCGGTCGCTCCAGACGAACGTCGTCGGCACCCGAACCGACGCCACGGCCGCGAGGTCCGCGCGGGACATCGCCCGGTACCAGTTCAGGGCGGCGGTCAGCACCCCCGGCTCGCGCATCGGATCGGCGTACCGGGCGACCCGGTCGGGCCCGCCGACCCCGCCGAGCATCCGGCGCAGGGCCGCGGCGCCGAGCGCCAGCAGCGCCTTCTCCGCCGTGCCGGGCTGGCGGAACAGCGCGACGTACGACGAGCGGGCCTTCTGCTCCGCGCTCGTGGCCAGCGCGTGGGCCATCGCGGCCGGGTGCGGCACCGACACGGCGGTCAGCGTGCGCACCCGGTCGGGGTGGCCGGCCGCGAGGGCCCAGGCCACGATCGCGCCCCAGTCGTGCCCGACGACGTGCGCCGCGTCGACGCCCAGCGCGTCGAGCAGGGCCACGGCGTCGGCGACGAGTTCCGGGAGGCGGTACGCCGCCACCTCCGCCGGGCGGGCGCCGGGCGAGTATCCCCGCTGGTCCGGCACGTACGTGCGCAGGCCCGCCGCGTGCAGCGCCGGCACCACCTCGTCCCACTCGCCGCCGTGCTGGGGGAAGCCGTGCAACAGGAGCACCGCCTCGCCGTCGGCCGGCCCGCCCGCGCGCACCTCGAACGTCAACCCTCGCGCATCGATCCGCATGATCGGCAGCCTACCGAGGTCGCTCACTCGTACGGGTTCCGCGGAGCGGGCACCCGCCGCCACGACTCCACGGCCAGGTACGGGATCTCGGCGTCGTCGACCGGGTCCCGGCCGACCCGGTCGGTGTACCGGCCGACGACCTCGACCCAGGTGTCGTCCGCGAGGCCCACCGGCACGTCGCCGGTGAGGCCGAGCTTGACGGGACGGCCGTCGGCGGCGCAGCAGGAGAGCACCATCCGGGCCAGGATCGGCCGGCCGTCGGGGCCCGGGGCGATGAAGCCGGTGAGCCGGACCCGCCGGTCGCCGATCGAGACGCCCTTCTCGAACAGGGCCCGGGAGGCGTAGTCGAGCACGGTGACCGGGGCCGGGTCGCCGGGCGGCAGCGGCGGATAGTCCGACTGGCGCGAACCGGCGAGGGCGCTGCCCGCCTGGCCCACGGAGTACGAGCCCAGGGCCGGCGGTGCGACGAGCAGCAGGCCGAGCACCGGCAGCAGGAGCAGCCAGCCGATCCGCGGCCCGTGGTGGTCGTGGTCGTGCCCGTCCCCGCCCTCGGCGTGCTCTGCGGTCGGGCCGGCGTGCTCCCCGGTCGGGCCGGCGAGGTCCCTGGTCGAGTCGCCGTGCTCTGTCGAGGGGCGGGCGGGGCGCAGCTCGTGCCAGAGGGTCATGACCGCGGCGGCGATCAGCACCAGCCCGGCGGCGATCAGGAAGGGGCGCAGCCCCTCCTTGACGTAGCGCAGGTAGAGATCCGTGACGCTCGCCCGGACGACCGCCCCGCCGAGCAGCAGCAGCACGACCGCCTGTGCCTGCCGGTTCACAACAGCACCGCCCCGACTCCGACGGCCACCCCGACGGCGACCACGAACGTCGCCGGGGCGAACCGGACCGCGAAGCGCCGACCGAAGACGCCGGCCTGCATGGAGATCAGTTTGAGGTCGACCATCGGCCCGACCACCAGGAAGACGAGGCGGGAGGTGAGGGAGAACTGCGACAGCGACGCGGCGACGAAGGCGTCCGCCTCGGAGCAGATGGACAGCAGCACGGCCAGCCCGGCCAGGGCGAGCACGGACAGCACCGGCTCGTCGGCGAGGGCCCGCAGCCACCGCTCCGGGACCAGCACGTTGATGCTGGCGGCGGCCAACGCGCCGACGACGAGGAAACCGCCGGCGTGGACGACGTCGTGCCGGACCGCCGCCCAGAACGCCACGCCCCGCGACGCGCCCTCCAGCTCGGGCCGGCGCGGCAGCCGGATCCAGTCGGAGCGCCCGAGCCGCAGCCAGAGCCACCCCATCACCGCGGCGACGACCAGGCTGGCGACCGCCCGCCCGAGGACCATCTCCGGCCGGCCGGGGAAGGCGACCGCAGTGGCCGCGAGCACGATCGGGTTGACCGCCGGGGCGGCGAGCAGGAACGCCAGGGCCGCCGCCGGGGTGACGCCGCGCCGGATCAGCGAGCCGGCGATCGGCACCGAGCCGCACTCGCAGCCCGGCAGGATCACCCCGGCGACGCTCGCGACCGGCACGGCGAGGGCCGGGTGCCGGGGTAACGCCCGGGCCCAGAACGAGCGTGGCACGAACACCGCGATCACCGCTGAGAGCAACACCCCGAACACCAGGAACGGCACGGCCTGGACCAGCACCGACACGAAGACCGTGGTCCAGGTCTGCAACCGTGGTGCGGACAACACGCGGGCCAGCGGCTCGCGGAAGACCACCAGCAGGACCAGCAGGGCGGCCAGCACCTCGACCGAGCCGACCCGCGGTGCCCGTCGCGGCCCGCGCCCGCCCGGCTCCCCCGCCGGTACGTCCGGCGCGGCCACGCCGACCGACCCCGCCCCCGGGGCCCCACGGTCGGGCCGGACGGGCGGCTCGGCGCTGCCGGTCGATGACGTCACGGGCTCGCCTCCTTCGGCGCTCGACGATCTGCGGCGCGACACTATCGTTCCCCGCGGACCGCGTCGACGGACTCCGGCCAGATGGCGGTAACGACCGGCGCGGAGTCGTTTCACCCGCCTGGCGCACGTCACTTTGCCCCGTGATCTTCCGAGGTGTTAGCGTCGGCGGGACAACTTCATTTCCGACAGGGGAGCGCACAGCGCTGAGAGTGCGGGCAAACCGTCCGCAGACCCTCGAACCTGATCTGGGTAATGCCAGCGCAGGGAGTTCGGTCATTCTCCAGCCGCGCCGCCGTCCGGTCCCACCGGACGCGGCGTGCGTCTTCTCCTGGTTCTTCCACTGAACTGGGAGCCATCGCATGAACCACACGGACAGCCACCGCTGGCGCACCATCGACATCGTGGTCGCCTCGGTGATCGCGGTCGCCTTCGGCGTCATCTTCTGGGCCTGGGGCCTGGTCTGGAGCGCCACCGAGGGGGCCTTCGCGTTCTTCCCGCCCGCGCAGACCCTGCTGTACGGCGTCTGGCTGATGCCGGCCGTGCTCGGCGGCCTGGTCATCCGCAAGCCCGGTGCCGCGCTGTACTGCGAGACGGTCGCGGCGGTCCTCTCCGCCCTGCTCGGCAGCCAGTGGGCCGGCACGGTGATCCCGCAGGGCATGGTCCAGGGCGCGGGCGCCGAGCTGGCCTTCGCGGCGTTCCGCTACCGCTCGTTCCGGCTGCCGACCGCGCTGCTCGCCGGGGCGCTCACCGGGCTCGGCGCCGCCCTGTTCGACTTCCTCGTCTGGAACGTCGAGTACGACCTGACGAGCTACGGCATCCCGTACGCGCTGCTCACGATCGTCAGCGCCGCGGTCGTCGCCGGTGCCGGCGGCTGGTCCCTGACCCGCGCACTGGCGACCACGGGCGCCCTGGACCGCTTCCCCGCGGCCCGCGACCGCGCCCCGATCTGACCGCCGGCTCGGGTCGATCAAGAGGTTTGCGTCAGCGGAGCCCGTTCTCCCGACGCAAACCTCTTGATCAAACGAGCCGAGGCCGGACCGGGCGGGGCACGAGGGGTGAGGGGTGAGGGTGCGGGTCAGGCTGCGGGGGTTCGGGTGGCGGCACGCCGGGCGGCGGGCCTGGGCGGTGCGCGGGCTGGACCTGGACGTCGAGGCGGGCGAGCGGGTGCTGCTGCTCGGCCCCTCGGGCGCCGGGAAGAGCACCCTGCTCGCCGCGCTCGCCGGGCTGCTGCCGGCGGACTCCGGCGAACAGGAGGGAACCGTCGAGATCGACGGGGTCGACCCCCGACAGGCCCGTGAGCGGGTCGGGATCGTCTTCCAGGACCCGGAGACCCAGCTGGTGCTGGCCCGCTGCGGCGACGACGTCGCGTTCGGGCTGGAGAACCGGGGCGTACCGGCCGGCGAGATCTGGCCCCGGGTCGACGAGGCGCTGCGGCGGGTCGGCTTCCCGTACCACCGGGACCGGCCCACGGCCGCGCTCTCCGGCGGCGAGCAGCAGCGTCTGGCGCTGGCCGGCGCCCTCGCCCTGCGGCCCCGGCTGCTGCTGCTCGACGAGCCGACCGCGAACCTCGACCCCGCCGGCGCGGCGCTCGTCCGGCGGGCGGTGGCCGACGCCCTGGACGCCGACACCACCATGATCCTCGTCGAGCACCGGGTCGCCGAGGCGCTGCCGCTGGTCGACCGGGTGGTGGTGCTGGAGCCGGGCGGCGGGGTCCGCGCCGACGGGCCGCCCGAGGCGGTCTTCGCCGCGCACGGCGACGCGCTCGCCGCCGAGGGGGTCTGGGTGCCCGGCCGGGCCGTGCCGCCCCGGCGCGCCGCCGCGCCCCCCGGCGACCTGCTGCTCACCGCCGACCGGGTCGGCCTGCCGCCGCGCCTCGCCGCCACCGATGTTCGGGTACGCGCCGGCGAGGCGCTCGCCGTGCTCGGCCAGAACGGGGCGGGCAAGTCCACCCTCGCGCTGCTGCTCGGCGGCCTGCTGCGGCCCGGTACGGGTCGGGTGGCGGCCAGCGGCGAGCTGGCCGGCCGGGACGCGGGCACTCCCCCGCACCGCTGGCGCGCCCCGGCCCTGGCCCGCCGGATCGGCTCGGTGTTCCAGGACCCGGAGCACCAGTTCGTCACCGGCACCGTCTTCGACGAGCTGGCCCTCGGCCCACGCCGCACCGGCCAGCCCGAGGCGGCGGTACGGGCCACCGTGGACGGGCTGCTGGACCGGCTGCGGCTGACCGCGCTCGCGCGCGCCAACCCGTACACCCTCTCCGGTGGCGAGGCGCGGCGGCTGAGCGTGGCGACGGCCCTGGCCACCGCGCCCCGGCTGCTGGTCTGCGACGAACCCACCTTCGGCCAGGACCGGCGCACCTGGCGGGAGCTGGTCGACCTGCTCGCCGAGCTGCGCGACGCCGGGCACGGCGTCGTCGCCGTCACCCACGACACGGACTTCGTCGCCGCGCTCGCCGACCGCACCGTCACCCTGGACCGCCCATGACCCACACGGACCCCGCTGGCCGCGCCCTCGCCCTGGGGCGGCCGTGATCAGCATCGAGCCCGTCGCGGCGCCCGGGGCGCCGCTGGCGCGGCGGAACCCGGTGGCGAAGGTCGCCGCGGCGCTGCTCTTCTCGTTCACCCTGCTCGCCACCCTGGACCCGGTCGCCCCGGCGCTCGCCCTCGCCGTCGAGCTGGCCGTGCTGCCACTGTTCGGCATCCGCTACCGGGTGCTCGCCCGGCGGGCCGCGCCGCTGCTGGCCAGCGCCGTCGGGATCGTGGTCACCCTGGTCCTGTTCGCCGCCGACCGCTCGGGTCGGGTGCTGGTCGAGGCGGGGCCGCTGCTGGTCACGACCGGGGTGCTGGCGACCGCGCTCGGCCTGGCGCTGCGGATGCTGGCGGTCGCGCTGCCCGGCATCATCGTCTTCGCCACGACCGACCCGACCGACCTGGCCGACGCGCTGATCCAGAACGCGAAGGCCCCGGCCCGCTTCGCGATCGGCGCGCTGGCCGCGTTCCGGCTGGTGCCGCTGCTCGGGCAGGAGTGGCACATGATCAGCATGGCGCGGCGGGCGCGCGGCGTCGACGCCGGGCGCAACCCGGTGGCGAAGCTGCGGCTGTTCGTCTCCACCGCCTTCGCGCTGCTGGTGGGCGCGATCCGGCGGGGCACCCGGCTGGCCGTCGCGATGGACGCGCGGGGGTTCGACGCCGGCACCCCGCGCACCGTCGCGCGGCGGCAGCGCTTCGGTGCCGCCGACACCGTGCTGGTCGCGGGCGCCGCGGCCCTGGCGGGGGCGGCGCTGGCGGTCAGCGTCGCGCTCGGTACGTTCCGTCCGCTGATCGGCTGAGCCGGCGAGGCTTCTTACGGCGGTCGGGACGAGCTGCCCCGGCCCGGGTACGCCCGGGGGCAGAGCCGGCCGGGCGCGGCGACGGGCGCCGCGCCCGGCGGGCGGATCAGCTGCGCCGGAAGGCGTACCGGCGGGCCTGGCCGGCGCGCGGGTTGCGCGCCGCAGCGAACCGGGCGCCACCGGCCGACGGGCCGGACCTCGGCGGGGGCGGCGTCTCCGCGACCGGCGGCACGGGAGCTGCCGGCGCCACCACGAGGGTGTCGGGGTCCGGCGGGGCCAGTTCCACCGGAGACGGACGCGGCGGCGTGCCGCGGGACTTACGGGAACTGCGCTTGGCGGGCATACGTGGCCTCCTCGGTGCGGGCGCCTGCGGCGCGACGAGCGGGGTACGGGAGCCCGACGACGACCGGGCACGAGGTTGCCCGACCGGCGAGCGGGTACGGGGTGCCCCGGCGGGCCCGACCACGGAGGACGCCGCGCGACGGCGGCGGTGTGGGAATGCGGACGCCCGGGACGCGGTCCGCGTCGACAACGGCGGACCGGCTTCGGATGAAGGGGCGTCAGTTACGCATGACCTCACCGTAGCCGCGCGACCGGAACGGCGCAGCCGAATTTGCCGGCACGTGGCGCCGAAGGCCGACGTACGGCTCGGGCGGCACCGACGCGCTCGCCGGGGAGGTCGCGCGTCGAGGCCCGCCTCGCCGGGTGTTGACGCCATTGGGGCGAGGTGGGCGGGGAACCCTGCTATACCGAAGGCGTCGGCAGGGACCCTCGAGAGGCGGGTACGCATGGCGCAGCGCGCGACGGCGCAGATCGGCGTGACCGGGCTGGCGGTGATGGGCCGGAACCTGGCCCGCAACCTGGCCCGCAACGGGTTCACCGTGGCGGTGCACAACCGGTCGCCGGAGCGCACCCGCAGCCTGGTGGCCGAGCACGGCGGCGAGGGCACGTTCGTGCCGTCCGAGTCCATGCGGGATTTCATCGCCTCGCTGGAGCGGCCCCGCGCGATCGTGGTCATGGTGAAGGCGGGCGGCCCCACCGACGCGGTGATCGGGGAGCTGGTGCCGCTGCTGGAGCCGGGCGACATCGTCGTCGACTGCGGCAACGCGCACTTCGCCGACACCCGGCGGCGGGAGGAGGCGCTGCGCGGGCACGGGCTGCACTTCGTGGGCACCGGCGTCTCCGGCGGCGAGGAGGGCGCGCTGCACGGGCCGAGCATCATGCCCGGCGGCTCGGCCGAGTCGTACCGGAAGCTCGGCCCGATCTTCGAGCGGATCGCCGCCCAGGTGGACGGCGTCCCGTGCTGCCGGCACATCGGCCCGGACGGCGCCGGGCACTTCGTCAAGATGGTCCACAACGGCATCGAGTACGCCGACATGCAGCTCATCGCCGAGGCGTACGACCTGCTGCGGGCCGGTCTGTCGGCGGGCCCGGCCGAGATCGCGGAGATCTTCCGGGGGTGGAACACGGGCGAACTGGAGTCGTTCCTCATCGAGATCACCGCCGACGTGCTCGCGCATCCCGACGCGGCGACCGGACGCCCGTTCGTCGACGTGGTGCGCGACGAGGCGGAGCAGAAGGGCACCGGCCGGTGGACGGTGCAGAACGCCCTCGACCTGGGCATCCCGATCACCGGCATCGCCGAGGCGACGTTCGCCCGGTCGCTGTCCGGGCACGCCGACCAGCGCGCGGCGGCCCGCCGGGCCTTCGCCGACGCCGGGCAGCCATGGTGGGTGGAGAACCGGGACACCTTCGTCGAGGACGTCCGGCGCGCGCTGCTGGCCAGCAAGATCATCGCGTACGCGCAGGGCTTCGACCACATCCGCGCCGGCAGCCGGGAGTACGACTGGGGCATCGACCTCGGCGGTACCGCCACGATCTGGCGGGGCGGCTGCATCATCCGGGCCCGCTTCCTCGACCGCATCCGTCAGGCGTACGACGAGCGGCCGGACCTGCCGACGCTGCTGGTGGCGCCGTGGTTCGCCGACCGGGTCTCCGACGGGGTGCCGAGCTGGCGGCGGGTGGTGGCGGACGCGGCCCGGGCCGGGGTGCCGGTGCCGGCGTTCGCCTCGTCGCTGGCGTACTTCGACGCGCTGCGCGCCGAGCGGCTGCCCGCCGCGCTGATCCAGGGCCTGCGGGACAACTTCGGCGCGCACACCTACCACCGGGTCGACCGGGAGGGCACGTTCCACACGCTCTGGGCCGGCGACCGGTCCGAGCTGTCGGCGTAGCCGCCCGGTCAGCGGCCGTGCCGGCGTGGCCGCCCGGCCGTGTCTGCCTGCCGCGCCGGCAGTGTCGGCGTGGCCGGGCCCGGTCAGCCTGCCCGCGGGCTGCGCTGCGGCTCGGTCGGGGACCAGGTCATGGCCGGTTCGCCGGTGGACAGCTCGGCGATCTCGCCGGAGCGGACCGCGGGGACGTGCCCCGCCTCGGCGCAGTGCCGCTCGGCGACGCCGGCGCACAGCTCCACCACGCGCTCGCGCAGCGGACCGTCCAGGTCGGTCGCCGCCAGGGCCACCGTCATCTCGTACCGGAGATCCCGCATCCCCACCCCCGTGGCGGACGCGACCGGGCGGCGCGCCCGCGCCGATCGTACGTCCGTAGGGGACGGCGACCGGCCGGAACGCGTCAGCGCCGCCCCCCGGAGGGGACGGCGCTGACCGGCGTCACCAGAACCGGCGACGCTTCGCCTTGCGCGGGCGCAGCATGTCCGCGCCCCTGGCGAGCAGGCGGCTCACCCCGGTCGGGCCGCGGCGGGCCTCCAGCGTGTGGCTGAGCCGGCGCGCGCCGGCCGCCGCCAGTGGCACCGTGACTGCCATGACCGCCCACTGGGCAATGCGCTTCTGGATCATCGTGGCTCACCTCCGTAGCTGGCTGCCACAGGTGGTACCCAGAGTGACGAGGCGCTAAGCGCGAGCGTCAGCTCGACGGGGCCACCGGGTTGGGCAACGCGCCGCCGAACCGGCGGTCCCGCTGGGCGTACAGCTCACAGGCGTACCAGAGGTGGCGGCGGTCGAAGTCCGGCCAGAGGGTGTCGAGGTACACCAGCTCCGCGTACGCGCTCTGCCAGAGCAGGAAGTTGGAGGTGCGCTGCTCGCCGGAGGGACGCAGGAAGAGGTCCACCTCGGGGACCTCCGGGTGGTAGAGGTACTTCGCCACCGTCTTCTCGGTGACCTTCGCCGGGTCGAGTTTGCCGGCGGCGGCGTCCCGGGCGATCGCGGCGGCGGCGTCGGCGATCTCGGCCTGGCCGCCGTAGTTCACGCAGAACTGCAGCGTCAGCGTCGAGTTGCCCCGGGACATCTCCTCGGCCGTCTGCAGCTCGGAGATGACGCTCTTCCACAGCCGCCCGGCCCGCCCGGACCAGACGACGCGCACACCGAGGTCGACGAGCTGGTCGCGGCGGCGGCGGATGACGTCCCGGTTGAAGCCCATCAGGAAGCGGACCTCCTCCGGCGAGCGCCGCCAGTTCTCCGTGGAGAACGCGTACGCCGACAGGTAGGGGATGCCCAGCTCGATGGCGCCCTCGATGGTGTCGAAGAGGCTGTGCTCCCCCGCCTCGTGGCCCTTGGTCCGGGGCAGCCCCCGCTCCTTGGCCCACCGGCCGTTGCCGTCCATGACCACGGCGACGTGCCGGGGCACCGCCGCGGGGGGCAGGGCGGGCGGACGGGCGCCCGACGGGTGCGGCGTCGGCGGCACCGGCTCGCGGCGGCCGGCCCTCATCGATCGGATCACTCGGGTCTCTCTCCGTTCAGATCGGTGCCGCGCGCCGCGGCGGCGCCCTGCGGCGGCGGGGCCGGAACGGCGCCGGGGGCGCCCCGGTCGACCAGCGGCAGCGAGCGTAGCGCGCGCTCCAGGTGCCACTGCAGGTGCGCCGCGACCAGGCCGCTGCACTCCCGCCGTACGCCGGTCTCGGTGGCGTCGGCGAGCACCCAGTCGCCGGTGGTGAGGGCGGACATCAGGTCGATGGTGGCCGGCGCGGGGTGGGCGGCGCCGGGCGGGCGGCAGTCCGGGCAGACGGCGCCGCCGGCGGGCACCGAGAACGCCCGGTGCCGGCCGGGCGTGCCGCAGACGGCGCAGGCGGTCAGCGCCGGGGCCCAGCCGGCCAGGACCATGCCGCGCAGCAGGTACGCGTCGAGCACCAGCGTGGTGGCGTGCTCGCCCCGCGCGAGGGACTTCAGCGCGCCGAGGGTGAGCTGGAACAGCCGCAGCGAGGGCTCCCGCTCGACCGGGGTGAGCCGCTCGGCGGTCTCGGCGATCGCGCTGGCCGCCGTGTAGCGGGGATAGTCGCCGAGGAACCGTTTCCCGTACAGGTCGATGCCCTCGACCTGGCTGACGGTGTGCAGCGAGCTGCCCTGGTTGCCCTTCGGGTCGCCGGCGAGCTGGAGGTCGACGTGACCGAACGGCTCCAGCCGGGCGCCGAACCTGCTGCTGGTGCGGCGCACCCCCCGGGCCACCGCGCGGATCCGGCCGTGCCGGCGGGTCAGCAGGGTGATGATCCGGTCGGACTCGCCGAGCTTCTGCACACGAAGCACCACCGCGTCGTCGCGGTAGAGCTGTCGGCGGTACCCGGCCACCCGCCCATTCTCTCTCGGGGTGGGAAATCAGGGTCGGCTCGGGGTGGACCGGCGCGCGATCCCCGATGCGCGTGGGGTCGGGCCGGCCGTAGCGTGCTCGCCATGGCCCCGCACCGCACCCTGCCCGCCGGCCCCCTCGCCGCCGGAGCCGCCGTCCTGATGCTGCTCTCCGGCTGCGGCACCCTGTCGTTCCGGCGGCTCGACTTCAACGACACCGAGTCGGCGACGATCAGGCGGGTCACCCTGCTGCCGGGCGGCGCCGGGGACGTGACGGTCCACGGCATCGGCCCGGCCGGCGAGGTACGGATCAGGCGGGTGGTGCGCTACCAGGGCAACCAGCCGCCCGCCCGGTACGAGATCCGCGGCGACGAGCTGGTGCTGGACAGCGACTGCGGCCCCCGCTGCACCGTCTCGTACGACGTGACCGTCCCCGAGGGGGTGACGGTGCGGGGCGAGAGCGGCTCGGGGAACGTGAACCTGAGCCGCGTCGGGACGGTGGACGTCCGCCTCGGGTCCGGCGACGTCCGGCTCACCGGCGCCACCGGCGCGGTCCGCGTCGAGACGGGCTCCGGCAACATGGAGGTGGACGACCTGCGCGGCGCGGCCACCCTGCGGACCGGCTCCGGCGACGTCACCGGCCGGCGGCTCGCCGGCCAGGTCGACGCCGAGGCGCGCTCCGGCAACGTCACCGTCGAACTGTCCGCCCCCGCCTCGGCCCGCGCGCACGCGTCCAGCGGGGACGTGCGGCTCACCGTGCCGGCAGGCCGGTACCGGGTACGGGCCGACAGCGGCTCCGGCGACACGCAGGTGGGGATCCCCGACGACCCGACGGCGACGTTGGTGATCGACGTGGGCGCAGGCAGCGGCAACGTGACCGTCACCGCGCGCTGAGCTTCAGGGCCAGTTCCTCGGAGGCGCGCGGCGCGGGCACGGTGGCGTAACCGGCCGGGGCGGGGCTGACCGGTGCCGCCGAGGCCACGCCGGCCGGGACGGGCCCGCCGGTCGTCGTCCGGCGCCGGCCGCCCGGCAGCAGCCGCGGAGGCCGGCGGGCGGCCAGGTCCTCCACCCAGCCGACCAGCGCGGTGACCACCCCGACCAGGGCGAAGACCAGCACGACCCGGATCGCCAGGCCGACCGGGTCCTGGTGGGACCAGCCGACCACGTCGACCATCGGGGTGAGCGCCACCACGAACGGCATGTGCCAGAGATAGACGGTCAACGCCCGCCGGTTCAGCACGGTCACCGCCCGGCCGAACAGGGCGCTGCGGTCCACCCAGGCGGCGCTCGTCGGGGCCCGACCGAGCACCACCAGGATGAACGCGGCCGACCAGAGAGCGTTGCCGAGGTGGTTGTCGTTCAGGTCGTACCCGCGCGGGCCGGGGTGGGCGGCGATCCAGGCCCCGCCGGCGGCACCGAGGACGAGCGCGACGGGGACCAGCACCCGGTTCGCCAGCCGCCGCAGCAGGCCGTCGTGGTGGGCGAAGCCGAGCAGCCAGGCGCCGAAGTAGAGGCCGAACTCGCGCAGCGGCACAGGCGCGGCGGGCAGCAGGCCGGACTCGATCGCGGCGAGCAGCGCGTACGGGGCGAGCAGGGTCGGCACGGGCGCGCGGCGGAACAGCCACAGGGCGACCGGCGAGGCGAACACGAACCACAGGTAGTCGCGCAGGTACCAGATCACGCTGAGCGCGAGCGCGCCCCAGTGGTTGGCCGGCGGATCGGCGACCGGAAACGCCCAGAGCAGCACCTTCGGCGTGAGCGGCAACCCGGTGAGCAGCATGGCCGGGACGAACACCGCGGCCAGCACCCACAGCGACGGCAGCAGCCGACGCAGCCGACGGCCCACCGCCGCCGCCCCACCCCGGTCCAGCGACGCGGCCATGAGCGAACCGGCGAGGGCGAACATCACCGACATGGCCGGGAAGAGCACCGTGAGCGCCGCCCAACCGGTGACGTGGTAGACGACGACTCGGACGATCGCGAGGAAGCGGAGTAGGTCCAGGTATCGGTTTCGCATCAGCCTACATCTATGTCGAGGGCGGAGGGGTCAACCGCTCCCTACCCTCCGACCCGACGCCGGCAAACAACCAGAGCCCTCAGCGAAAAGTGAAAGATGCCATAATCGCACCCACTCCGGGACAAGGCTCGTCCCCCAACCGCCGATCACATCGCGTGACGGCCGCGTGGCGGGGCCGACCGGCGACCAGGGGTGTGGCCACTGTGGAGCTGCCCCGCCCGTGCTACCGGCGGCCGGCTCGGGCCGGGCGGGAGCGAACGGAATAGGCCGGGGACCGGAACGGCACGGTGCAGGACGGGACGGACGGAAG
>NZ_JBICUP010000028.1:23025-68267 GCF_043198215.1 Micromonospora sp. NPDC048830 | reverse complement strand
CGGACGGAAGCGGAACGGCACCACACCGAACGAGCCGGGCGGAAGCGGAACGGCACCACACCGAACGAGCCGGGCGGAAGCGGAACGGCACCACACCGAACGAGCCGGGCGGAAGCGGAACGGCACCACACCGAACGGGACAGGCGGGGCGGGACGGAACACGGGAGCACGGACGGGGCAGCTCCACAGCGGCGGAGAACAACCCCCAGTCACCCGGGACCTCAGCTCCGCACGTGAGGCGACCGCACGTGAGGCGCCGCGCTTGACGCGCTTGGGGCGCCGCGCTTGGGGCGCCGCGCCGACCCGCCGTCGGGCAGGCCGGCGCGGCGCTCAGAAGCCCAGCTTGCGCAACTGCTTCGGGTCGCGCTGCCAGTCCTTCGCCACCCGCACGTGCAGGTCCAGGTAGACGCGGGTGCCGAGCAGTTCCTCGATCTGCCGGCGGGCCGCGGTGCCGACCGCCTTGAGCCGGCTGCCCCGGTGACCGATCATGATTGCCTTCTGGCTGGGCCGCTCGACGTACACGTCGGCGTAGATCTTGGTGATCTGACCCTCGGGGATCATCTCCTCCACCACCACGGCGATCGAGTGCGGCAGCTCGTCGCGGACCCCCTCCAGCGCCGCCTCGCGGACCAGCTCGGCGACCAGCACCTGCTCGGGGTCGTCGGTGAGCATGTCGTCCGGGTAGAGCTGCGGCGACTCGGGCAGGTAGCCGGTCATCACGTCGACCAGCGTGTCGACCTGGTGCCCGGAGACCGCGCTGACCGGGACCACCTCGGCGAACTCGCCCAGCTCGCCGACCGCGAGCAGCTGCTCGGCCAGCCGCGCCCGGTCCACCAGGTCGGTCTTGGTCACCACGGCGATGACGGTGGCCTTGAGCCCCGACAGTTCCCCGGTGATGAACCGGTCGCCCCGGCCGACCGGCTCGTTTGCCGGAATGCAGAGGCCGATCACGTCGACCTCACTCCAGGTCTGCCGGACGAGGTCGTTGAGGCGCTCGCCGAGCAGCGTACGGGGGCGGTGCAGGCCCGGGGTGTCGACGAGGACGAGCTGCGAGTCGGGCCGGTGCAGCACCGCCCGGATCACGTGCCGGGTGGTCTGCGGCTTGTTCGAGGTGATCGCGATCTTCTGGCCGACGATGGCGTTGGTCAGCGTCGACTTGCCGGCGTTCGGCCGGCCCACGAAGCAGGCGAACCCGGCCCGGTAGGGGCGCTTCCCCGGATCGACCGGCCCGCCCGCGCGACCGCCGCCCGCGGGGCGGCCGGTCACTCGACCACCGTGCCCAGCACCGTGCCGTCCGGAGCCGCCAGGTGGATCGGCGCGTCCGCGGTGAGGTCGCGGACGGCGGCGTACCCGGCCCCGTCCAGCGTGGAAGCCTCGGTCACCACGACCGCCGCCTCCAGCCTGGTGGCGCCGGCCGCCACGGCGGAGGCGACCGCGAGCTGGAGGGCCGTCAGGGCCAGCGAGGGCAGCGCGACGCTCGCCGCCGCGTACGTGCGGCCGTCCTGGTCGCGTACCGCCGCTCCCTCCACGGCGCCCACCCGGCCGCGGGCCCCGCGGGCCAGGATGACCAGCTTGTTGTCCTCGGCACTCAGCTCGGCCGGCGCGGACGGGGTCGGGCGGGCGGCGGCGGGGGCGGGTGACTCAGGCATCGGCGGGCTGCCTCTCCTCGGATCGGTTCTGGGCGCCCCGGGCCTCGGCGGGCTCGCCGCGCCCCGGGGTGGTGTCACTGGTGTCCGTCGGCTCGACCCGGCTGACCAGCACCGTGTCGATCCGGTTGCGCCGGCCGGTGGTGCCCTCGGCGACCAGCCGGAGCCCGGCCAGCTCGGCCTCGGCACCTGGGATCGGCACCCGGCCCAGGGCCTGGGCGAGCAGACCGCCGACCGTCTCCACCTCGTCGGCGGGCAGCTCGACGTCGAACAGCTCGCCCAGGGTCTCGACCGGCAGCCGGGCGGCGACCCGCACCGAACCGTCCTCCAGCCGCTCCACCGGCGGGCGTTCGACATCGTACTCGTCGGTGATCTCCCCGACGATCTCCTCCAGGATGTCCTCGATGGTGACCAGGCCGCCCGTGCCGCCGTACTCGTCCACGACGATCACCAGGTGGTTGCGGGCCGCCTGCATCTCCGACAGCAGGTCGTCCACCGGCTTCGACTCGGGGACGAAGGTGGCCGGGCGCATCAGCTCCGCCACCGGGAGCTGGGCCGCGGCGAGATCGCCGCCCCGGGTGTGCCGGATGAGATCCTTGAGGTAGAGCACGCCGAGCACGTCGTCGACGTTCTCCCCGATCACCGGGATGCGGGAGAAGCCGGAGCGCAGGAACAGGGCCAGGGCCTGGGCGAGCGTCTTGTGCTCCTCGATCCACACCATCTCGGTGCGGGGCACCATCACCTCCCGGGCGATGGTGTCGCCGAGCGCGAAGACCGAGTGGATCATCTGCCGCTCGCCGTGCTCGACCACGCCCCGCTGCTCGGCGAGGTCGACCAGCTCGCGCAGCTCCACCTGGGTGGCGAACGGGCCCTCCCGGAAGCCGCGCCCCGGGGTGACCGCGTTGCCGATCAGGATCAGCAGCGACGCGAGGGGGTTGAGCGCCCGCCCCAGCCAGCGCACCAACGGCGCGACCGCCCGGCCCACCGCGTACGCGTGCTGCCGGCCCAGCGTGCGCGGGCCGACCCCGACGACCACGAAGCTGACCACGGTCATCGCGCCGGCGGTGACCAGCGCCGCCCGCCAGCCCGCGCCGAACGTGTCGACGGCGACCAGGGCGACCAGCGTGGTGGCCGTCAGCTCGGCCAGCAGCCGCAGCAGCAGCAGGAGGTTGAGGTGCCGGACCACGTCGCCGGCGACCGCCTGGAGGGTACGCGCGCCCCGGACGCCGTCGCGCGCCAGCTCGGCGGCCCGGGCCGGGGAGACCGCGGCGAGCGCGGCCTCGGTCATCGCGATCAGGCCGGCCAGCACCACCAGCCCGGCGGCGAAGACGATCAGTTGCAGGTCGGGCAGGCCGGCCGTGGTGGCACCGGCCGCCGACACCGGGCCAGCCATGATCGGGGCGGACATCACCGGGACCGGGTCGACCGCCAGCCGGCGAGCAGCCGGGCCTGGAGCTCGAACATCTCCCGTTCCTCCTCCGGCTCGGCGTGGTCGTACCCGAGCAGGTGCAGCACGCCGTGCACGGTGAGCAGGTGCAGCTCGTCCGCGGCCGAGTGGCCCGCGGTGGCGGCCTGCTTGGCGGCCACCTCCGGGCAGAGCACGATGTCGCCGAGCAGGGCCGGCTCGCCGCCGGCCGCGCTGGACTCCCCCGGCCCGTGGTCGACGCTGCCCTCGTCCATGGGGAAGGCGAGCACGTCGGTCGGGCCGTCACCGCCCATCCAGCGGTGGTTCAGCTCGCTCATGTAGTCGATGTCGACCAGCAGCACGGACAGCTCGGCGAGCGGGTTGACCCCCATCTCGTCGAGGGCGTAGCGGGCGACGGCGAGCACGGCGTCGGTGTCGACGGTGACACCCGACTCGTTGGCGATCTCGATGGACAAGTGGTTTCCCTAGGTCTGGCGGCGCCGGCCGGCCCGGCCGCCCTGGGCGGTCCGCCCCGGCACGGCGTGCACGCCCTGCGCCTGCTGGTTCTCCCGCTCGGCGTCCCAGCGGGCGTACGCGTCGACGATCTCCCCGACCAGCCGGTGGCGCACCACGTCGGAGCTGGACAGCTGCGCGAAGTGGACGTCCTCGACGCTCTCCAGGATCTCCCGGACCACCCGCAGGCCGCTGGTCGTCCCGCCGGGAAGGTCCACCTGGGTGACGTCGCCGGTCACCACGATCTTGGAGCCGAAGCCCAGCCGGGTGAGGAACATCTTCATCTGCTCGGGCGTGGTGTTCTGGGCCTCGTCGAGGATGATGAACGCGTCGTTGAGGGTGTTGTGCGTCACCAGGAAGTGATCGGTGACATACAGCGAGTCCTCTGCCGCCACCTGGATGCACATCGTCTCCTGCACACCGGCGGGGAGGATCGAGTCGATGAAACGCATCGGTCGGCCACCGCCGTGCTCCTCGTACCGCTGGCGCTTGCGTGACAGGCGGAACGGCGGGACGCTCTCGGGCAGCCGGATGTCCAGGACATAGGCGTCGGCACGGTAGGGAACCGGACGACCGTTCGCCCAGCCGGGCTCCCGCCCCTCGGCCTCCCGAACCCGCCACGACGCGACGCCACCGAGCGACTGGACCAGGTAGACGACGTCGTCCCGCAGGCGAGCGGACGTGGTCGTGAACTGCACCCGGCAGGTGCGTCCTGCCTGGACGACCGGCCCCCCGTCGGTGTCCAGCAACCCTTGCAGGAGGGCCAGCCGGACGTCGATGCTGTTCTGCTTGTAGACGTCGGGCACGAACGTGGTCCCCGATGTGGCCCCGGCCAGACCCAGCGCGCGGATTGCGACCGTCACCGGGTTCGCGACGATCACCCCGCCCCGGTGCCCGTTGACGTGCCGGAGGACAAAGTCGTAGTCACTCCTGCGGACGAGCTCGATGTCGGCGAGCGCGTCCTCGATCGCGCGAGCGAGTTCCGGGTCCGCCGTGCTGAATCCTGGCGTCGTCTGACACGAGATCGAGCCGTCCCCGAGCAGCAGACCGAGCACGTACGGATCGAGCGGAACGTCCTTCGACTCCATCTGGACGGGCGCCACGACCGGGAGCTCGTACCGGCGGATGTGGCCTCGCCGCTCCTGGCCGATCATCTCCCGCGTCTCGAGAGTGCGCCGACGTCCGTGCCGCTTGTCCTCCGGCGTCGCGACCGTCCAGAGGTGCTCACCGCAGCAGACGGTCGACGCGCCGTCCTGGGTCGTGACCCGGTAGACCTGCTTGGGTCCTTGCGGGTAGATGCCGATCACCGGCGTGGGCTTCCCGTCCGAGCCGATGACCAGGTCGCCGACCTGGAGCGACCCGAATGGCTTGAATCCCTCCGGCGTCAGGACGCGGGCGTCGTAAGGCTGCGCACGCCCCCGCATGTACGCCAGCGGTGCGACCTCGATCGTCCCGGCGGCCATCAGCTTGGGGATCGTCTCCGGGTCGAGCATGTCGTGCAGCGCGTCGTAGAGCGGGCGCAGGTAGGGGTCGATCTTCTCGTTCAGCGTGCCGGGCAGGAAGCCCAGCCGCTCTCCCGCCTCGACCGCCGGCCGGGTGAGGATGATCCGGTTGACCTGCTTGGCCTGGAGCGCCTGGACGGCCTTGGCCATCGCCAGGTAGGTCTTGCCGGTGCCGGCGGGGCCGATGCCGAAGACGATCGTGTTGGCGTCGATCGCGTCGACGTAGCGCTTCTGCCCGAGGGTCTTGGGGCGGATGGTGCGCCCGCGCCGGGAGAGGATGTTGAGCGTCAGGACCTCGGCGGGCCGCTCGGTGCCGCCCTGCTCGAGCATGCCGACGGTACGCCGGACGGCGTCGGTGGTCAGGGTCTCACCCTTCTCGATGAGTTCGAGCAGCTCGGTGAAGAGGCGCTCGGCGAGGGCGTTGTCCGCGGGCGCGCCGGTGATGGTGATCTCGTTGCCGCGAACGTGCACGTCGCTGTTGACCGAACGCTCGACGAGTCGCAGGATCTCGTCGCCCGCGCCGAGCAGGTTGACCATGATCTTCGAGTCCGGGACCGTGATCCTGGTCTGCACCCGGGGCGGGCCGGGAGGTGGGGTGCCGGTCATAGGTCGGGCCGCGGGCCCTGAGCCACCTGCTCTCGATCTCGGCGCCGCGCCCTGCTGGCACGGCGGTCGGTTGCCCCCCATTCTATCGCTACCCCCGCCGCCGCACCTCGCCCATCTCCCGCCGCCGACCGGCCCGCCAGGGGGAGCCCACCCCGGAGCGTCAGCGGCGGAAGTCGTAGCCGTCGAAGGTCTCCTGGGTGCGGGTGAAGCGGTACGTGGCCCAGTGCAGGCGGGTCACCGTGCCGTGCTCGTCGCGGGTGAGTCGGAGCAGCTCGCCGGCCTCCCGCCCCGAGACGGTCCGGAACACGTCCGGCCGGTCCGGCAGCGGGGCGAACACCGCCGGCGGCTTCCCAGCCGGGTCGTCGGCGCCCCGGGCCCGCAGCGCCCCGTCGTGCCAGCTGAAGACGTACTCGAAGCCCTCGCCCCACCAGCGGCCCAGCATCCCCCGCAGGTGCGCCGGGGCCGGCTCACCCGGCCGCCACGGCGCGATGTCGGCCGGGTCGTGCTCGGCGGACGCGGCGAGCAGCTCGTGCGTCAGCTCCAGCACCCGCACCCCGGTCCCGGACGAGCCGAGCACGGCGCAGCCCATCGCCCCGGGAGTGCCGGGGCCGCCGCACCGGCCGTAGACGGCGGCCAGGAAGCCGGGCATCGCCCCGTCGTGGCCGACGTGGATCACCCGGTCTCCCTGCGGCACCAGGATCAGGCCCAGCCCGAACCCGGCCCCCCAGGACGTCTCGTCGGTGACGGTCCGCGGCCAGCGCATCTCGTCGAGCGTGGCCGGGGCGAGCACCGCACCCGACGGGTCCAGCGCGGCCGGGTCGGCCAGGAACGCCGCCCAGCGGGCCATGTCCGAGGCGGTGCTCCACAGCTGGGCGGCGGGCCCGACCGCGCCGAAGTCGGTCGGCGGCTCCGGGTGCGCCTCGTCGGAGTAGGCGTCGACCAGGAACCCGGTGGCCGCCGCCGGGTCGGGCCGGTCGGTCGTGGCGGTCAGGCCGAGCGGGGCGAGCACCCGCTCGGCGAGCACCTCGGCCCAGGTGCCGCCGCACAGCCGGGCCACCAGCTGCCCGAGCAGCGCGAGGCCGAGGTTCGAGTAGTGGTAGCGGCGGGCGGGCGGCAGCACCCGCTCGGCCCGGGCCAGGTCGGCCAGGAGCTGCTCGACGTCGGGGGCGGCCAGGGTGTCCCAGACGTCGCCGTACGGCTCCCGCTGCAGGCCCGCGGTGTGGGACAGCAGCCGGCGCACGGTCAGCTCGCCGTGCGCCGGGACGTCGAGGTGCCGGGCGACCGGGTCGTCCAGGTCGAGCAGGCCGGCGTCGCGGCACTGCATGACCAGTACGGCGGTGAAGGTCTTGGTGACCGAGCCGATCCGGAACCGCGTCCGCGGCCCGAGGGGATGGTCGTTGCCCGTGCCGCCGACCGCGCAGGTCCACAGCGGCCGGTCGGCCCGGTGCAGGGCGGCCGACACGGCCGGCACCCGCCCCTCGGCCTGGGCCCGCCGCACCATCCGCTCCAGGCGCCCGCCGATCGCAGTCATGGGCGTGGAGTCTAGGGAGGAGCTCGTGCCGCCGGCCCGCGAGGTACGGACGGCGCGGCGAGCGCGGCGCGGGTCGTCGGACGCCGTCGGGACGCTCAGCGGCAGACCATCGGCCCGAGCGGCGCGCCGCCGAGCACATGCGCGTGGACGTGGAAGACCTCCTGGCCGCCGTACTCGCCCGTGTTGAACATCAGCCGGAAGCCGTCGCCGAGCAGCCCCTCGTCCTCGGCCACGGTGGCGGCCGCCGCCAGCAGCTCGCCGGCCAGCGCCGGGTTGCCCTGGCTCAGGGTGGCCACGTCGGCGTAGTGCTCCTTCGGGACGACGAGCACGTGCACCGGGGCCTTCGGGTCGATGTCCCGGAACGCCAGGGTGGTGTCGGTCTCCCGGACGACGGTCGCCGGGATCTCCCCGGCGACGATGCGGCAGAACAGGCAGTCGGATCCCATCGGGGCATGGTAAGCGCTGGCGAACGGCTGGCGCATGATGTGGCCCGTGAACGCACGGGCGGTACTGGCTGGCGAGCCCGGAGGCGGAGTGGGCCTCCGGCACGATCGTCGACCTCAACGGCGCGTCCTACCTGCGTACCTGACCCCCACTTCGTCGATCATGGACCCGTGGTGGGCGGAGCGCCCCGATTTGTTACCTTCGCGGGGCGCCACAGCTCCATGATCGACGCGAGGGTCACCAGCGGGCCAGGCGGGTTGCCAGGACGCTGAGCGCGGCGACACCGGCGGTGGAGGTGCGCAGCACCGCCGGGCCAAGGCGGACGGCGCGGGCGCCGGCGGCGCGGAACGCGTCCAGCTCGGCCGGGGCGATGCCGCCCTCCGGGCCGACCACGAGCACGATCTCGCCGACGGCGGGCAGCTCGGCGGTGCTGAGCCGCTCGTCGGCCTCCTCGTGCAGGACGAACGCGGCGGCGGCCCCGCCGATGCGGCGCGCCACGGTCGCGGTCGACTCGTCGGGGGCGCCGGCCACCACGGGCAGCCACGGGCGGCGGGCCTGCTTCGCCGCCTCCCGGGCGGTCGCCACCCACTTCTCCCGGGCCCGGACGCCCCGCTCCCCCCGCCACAGCGTGACCGAGCGGGACGCCGCCCACGGGACGATCTCGTCCACCCCGACCTCGGTCATCGCCTGCACGGCCAGCTCGCCCCGGTCGCCCTTGGCGATGCCCTGCACCACGGCGACCCGGGGTACGGGCGCGTCGACGTACCCCCGGGAGGTGACGTCGAGCTCCAGGCTGCCGCGGCCGACGGCCCGGACCACGGCGGCGGCGGTGCCGCCACGGCCGTCGGCCAGCAGCAGCTCCTCGCCCACGCGCAGCCGCTGCACGGTGGCGGCGTGGTGCCCCTCGGGGCCGTCGAGCGTCAGCTGGTCGGCGGTGGGCAGGGACTCGACCAGGAACAGCGGCGCGGACACGAGCAAAGGCTAACCGCCCCGGCCGGTGCCGGGGCGGCTGGCCGCCACGACTCAGGCGTGGCCGTTGAACGCGTCGCGCATCCGGGAGAAGAAGCCGCCCTGCTTGGTCAGCTCGGCGACCTCCTCGCCCCGGGTCTTGGCGAAATCGCGCAGCATCCGCTCCTGGTCGGCGTCGAGCTTCGTCGGGGTCCGCACGTCGAGGTGGACGTACAGGTCGCCCCGGCCGGTGCCGCGCAGGTGCGGCACGCCCCGGGCGCGCAGCCGCAGCGTGCTGCCCGGCTGGGTGCCCGCCTTGACGTCGACCGTCTCCTCGCTGTCCAGCGTCTTGATGGTCAGCCGGGTGCCGAGGGCGGCGGCCGTCATCGGGACGGTGACCCGGCAGTGCAGGTCGTCGCCCTTGCGCGAGTACACGTCGTGCGGCCGCTCGTGGATCTCCACGTACAGGTCGCCGGCCGTGCCGCCGCCCGGACCGACCTCGCCCTGCTGGGCCAGCCGGATCCGCATGCCGTCCTCGACACCCGCCGGGATCTTGACGGTCAGCGAGCGGCGGGTGCGCACCCGGCCGTCGCCGGCGCAGGTCGGGCAGGGGTGCGGGATCGTGGTGCCGTAGCCCTGGCAGACGGTGCACGGCCGGGCCGAGACCACCTGGCCGAGGAAGGTGCGCTGCACCGACTGCACCTCGCCCCGGCCGCCGCACGCCTCGCAGGTGGCGAGGTGGGTGCCGGCGGCGGTGCCGGCGCCGGAGCAGGTGGTGCAGAGCACGGCCGTGTCGACGGTGATCGGCGCCTCGACGCCGAACGACGTCTCGTGCAGGTCGAGCTCCAGCCGCAGGATCGCGTCCGCCCCCGGCCGGGTGCGCGGTCGCGGGCCGCGGGAGGCGCCGGCCGCGCCGCCGAAGAAGGCGTCCATGATGTCCTGGAAGCCCACGAACGGGCCGGCCCCGCCGGGGCCACCCGGACCCGCGCCCCCGCCGCCCGGCGCGAGCGGGTCGCCACCCAGGTCGACGATCTGCCGTTTCCGGTCGTCCGAGAGGACCTCGTACGCGGCGTTGATGTCCTTGAACTTCTCCTGGGCCTCCGGGTCCGGATTCACGTCCGGGTGGAACTGCCGCGCCAGCTTGCGGTAGGCGCGCTTGATTTCGTCGTCGGAGGCGTCCCGGCTCACGCCGAGGATGCCGTAGTAGTCCCTGGCCACTGCGTTCGGTGTCCTCATGTTCGTCTCGCGTTGCGCCCGGTCGTCGGTCGGAATCCGGCCCTGTCGGCCCTGACTGGTCAGTTCTGGGCCAGCAGCTCGCCCACGTAGCGTGCCACGGCCCTGACGGTGGCGATGGTGCCGGGGTAGTCCATCCGGGTGGGGCCCAGCACGCCCAGGCCGCCCACGATGGTCACGCCGGGGCCGTACCCGGTGCTGACCACGGAGGCGGCGCGCAGGTTGTCGATCTCGTTCTCGTCGCCGATGCGGACCCGCGTCGTGCTCGGCTCCGCCTCGCCGATGAGCTTGAGCAGGACGACCTCCTCCTCCAGCGCCTCCAGGATCGGCCGCAGCGAGCCCTGGAAGTCGAGCAGGCCACCCCGGGCCAGGTTGGCGGTGCCGGCCAGCGCGATCCGCTCCTCGTGCCGCTCCACCAGCGTCTCCAGCAGCACGCTGGAGAGGGTGGCCATGGCCGGGCGCAGGTGCGACGGCGACTCCTCGACCACCGCCTGCACCAGCGGCGGGGTCTCGGACAGCCGGGTGCCGACCAGATTCTCGTTGAGCAGCCGGCGCATGTCGGTGACGTCGTCGGCGGGGATCGGCGCGGGCAGCTCGACCAGCCGCTGCTCGACCCGACCGGTGTCGGCGATCATCACGAGCATCAGCCGGGTGGTGGAGATCGGCACCAGCTCGAGGTGGCGTACGGAGGAGCGGGCCAGGCTCGGGTACTGCACCACGGCGACCTGCCGGGTCAGCTGGGCGAGCAGCCGGACGGTGCGGTGCACCACGTCGTCGAGGTCGACCGCGCCGACCAGGAAGCGCTCGATCGCCCGGCGCTCGGCCGGGCTCAGCGGCTTGACCCGGGAGAGCCGGTCGACGAAGAGACGGTAGCCACGGTCGGTGGGGACCCGGCCGGCACTGGTGTGCGGCTGCCGGATGTAGCCCTCCTCCTCCAGCACCGCCATGTCGTTGCGGACGGTCGCCGGGGAGACTCCGAGCTGGTGCCGCTCGACCAGGGCCTTGCTGCCGACCGGCTCCTGCGTGGCGACGTAGTCCTCGACGATGGCGCGGAGCACGGCGAGCTTACGGTCGTCGAGACCCACTTCTCCCCACCTCCTGTCGCACGTCGGCGCCGGCACCGCGCGTCCGCTCGCCCGACCGGCACCCGGGCCGGAGGGCGCGCCTGGCACTCGACTGTAACGAGTGCCAGTCTACGTCGGCGGGGCCGCCAGCGAGAAGATCAACGACGGACCCCGTGTGCGCCGGCCGCACCGCCCCCGGGCTGCGCCGGTGCGTTCCTGCCCGATCGTCCCGCCGGACCCGACCAGTGTCGCTCTGGTGTCCCCTTGCCGGCAGCCCCTACCGTGATGTACATGACTGAACCACCTCGCCCTCCCGGAGCGGGCGACCCCGGCGGCTGGCCGCCGGAGCCGACCCCGCCGTCGGCGCCGTACGGCTCGTCGGACGAGCCCCCCACCGCACCACTGTCCGGGGCACCGGGCGGGGCCGGCTATCCCCCGCCCGGTGGCTATCCGCCGCCGCAGGGCGGCCAGCCGCCGTCGAGCGGCTACCCCCCGCCCGGGGGCTACCCTCCGCCGGGTGGCTACCCGCCGGGTGGCGGATATCCGACGGGTGGCGCGTACGGCGCGCCGTCCGGCGGCTACGCGAACAACGAGGACAAGACGTGGGTGCTGGTCGCCCACTTCGGCGGCGCCGCGGGGATGTTCCTCGGCGGGGGCGTGCTCGGCTGGCTCGCGCCGCTGATCGCGCTGCTGGCCCGGGGCAACCAGTCGCCGACCGTCCGCGCGCACGCGGTCGCCGCGCTGAACTTCCAGCTCCTCTGGTCGGTCATCGCGCTGGTGGGCTGGATCCTCACCTGCATCCTGATCGGCGTCCTGATCGGCCTCGCCGCCATGGCCGTCGGCATCATCTTCGGCATCGTCGCCGGGCTGCGGGCCAACGAGGGGCAGCTGTACCGCTACCCGATGTCCGTCAGCTTCATCAAGTGACCCCGGCCGGCCGCTCCCCCGGCCGGTCGGGCACCACGGTCAGGGCAGCAGGTCGCGCACGACCGCGTCGGCCAGCAGCCGCCCGCGCAGGGTCAGCACGGCCCGGCCCGCCGCGTACCGGGCCGGGTCGAGCAGGCCGCCGTCGAGGGCCCGCCGCGCGCCGGCCCGCCCGGCGTCGTCCAGCACCTCCAGCGGCAGCCCCGAGGCCAGGCGCAGCCGCAGCATGACGTCCTCCATGTGCGCCTCGCCGGGCGTGAGCACCTCCCGGGCCAGGCCGGGCGACTCCCCCGCGGCGAGGCGTCGCGCGTACGCGCTCGGGTGCTTGACGTTCCACCAGCGCACCCCGCCGACGTGGCTGTGCGCCCCCGGGCCGAGGCCCCACCAGTCCGCCCCGCTCCAGTAGAGCAGGTTGTGCCGGCACCGGCCGGCCGGCGTCCGGGCCCAGTTCGACACCTCGTACCAGGAGAAGCCGGCAGCGTCGAGGGCGGCCTCCGCGGCCAGGTAGCGGTCCGCCGCCACGTCGTCCGACGGGTACGGCAGCTCGCCGCGCCGCATCCGCGCGGCCAGCCGGGTGCCGTCCTCCACGATCAGGGCGTACGCGCTGACATGGTCCACCCCCGCGGCCACCACCTGCTCCAGCGAGCCGGCGAAGTCCTCGGCGCTCTCCCCCGGCGTGCCGTAGATCAGGTCGAGGTTGACGTGGTCGAAGCCGGCGTCGCGGGCCTCGCCGGCGGCGACCGTGGCCCGGCCGGCGGTGTGCCGGCGGTCGAGGATCGCCAGCACGCCCGGCGCGGCGGACTGCATGCCCAGCGAGATCCGGGTGTACCCGGCCGCGCGCAGGGTCTTCAGCGACTCCGGCGTCACCGACTCGGGGTTGGCCTCGGTGGTCACCTCGACGTCGGCGGCCAGGCCCCAGGCGCGGTCGATGCCGTCCAGGATGCGGGCCAGGTCGTCGGCGGCGAGCAGGGTGGGGGTGCCGCCGCCGACGAAGACGGTGTCGACCCGCGGCGGCGGGGCGTCGGCCAGCACCCGGCGGGCGAGCGCCAGCTCCGCCAGCACCGTGTCGGCGTACGACTCGCGGTCGGCCCCGCCGCCCAACTCGTCGGCGGTGTACGTGTTGAAGTCGCAGTAGCCGCAGCGGCTGGCGCAGAACGGCACGTGGACGTACACGCCGAAGCCGCGCGCGCCGACGGCGCGGGTGGCGGTGGCGGGCAGCGAGCCGTCGGCGGGGACGGATTCGCCTTCTGGAAGGGCGCCGGGCATGGCCACTAGTGTGCCCGGCATGACCTCCTCCGACGCGCTCGTGCGGGTCGCCACGGCCCGCGGGGTGACGACCCTCACCCTGGACAGCCCGCACAACCGCAACGCGCTCTCCACGCCGCTGATGACCGAGCTGCTGGCCGGGCTGGCCGCCGCGGTGGCCGACGACGCCGTCCGGGTGGTCGTGCTCGACCACACCGGGCCGGTGTTCTGCTCCGGGGCCGACCTGAAGGAGACCGCCGCCGCGTACACCAGCGGGACCGTGCCCGCCGGGATGCTCGGCGACGTGCTCGCGGCGGTGTGGGAGTGCCCGAAGCCGGTGGTGGCGCGGGTGGCCGGGCCGGCCCGGGCCGGCGGGTTGGGCCTGATCGCGGCGGCCGACCTGGCGCTGTGCGCCCAGGAGGCCACGTTCGCCTTCACCGAGGTGCGGATCGGGGTGATCCCGGCGGTGATCTCGGCGACCGTGCTGCCCCGGCTGCACCCCCGGGCCGCCGCCGAGCTGTACCTCACCGGCGACACCTTCGACGGCCGGCGGGCCGCCGAGATCGGGCTGGTCACCGCGGCCGTGCCGGCGGACGGGCTGGACGCGGCGGTCCAGCGGGCGTGCGCCTCGCTGGTCCGCGGCGCGCCGAGGGCGCTGGCCGGGGCGAAGGCGCTGCTGCGCCGCCCGCCGGCGGTCGACCTGCGGGCCGAGATCACCGAGCTGGCCGCCCTGTCGACCGGGTACTTCCTCGCCGCCGAGGGGCGGGAGGGCGTGGCCGCGTTCCGCGAGAAGCGCGACGCCGCCTGGGTGCCCACGACCTGAGCAGCCTTCCGGCGCTGTGCCGCTACCCGGACGGGCGGTTTGCGGCCCGGGCAGGCGTTTCGCGGCCGAGCCGGCGTTTCACGGCCCGGGGGCGGGGAAGCCCCGCCGGGCCGAGGCCGTCCGGGTCCCGCCGGGCGGCCCGCCTCCGCGCGGAAACCGCGAGAGGTCGCCGACCGGCTACGCAACGGAGCGAACCGGTCGGACGAGCCGGTCGGCGGCAGGAGGGACGTACTCTTGTCGGACGCCGTCGAACAGGGGGTGCGGGTGCGAAGTCGGGCAGTCGTCGCGGCCGGAGTCGTCGTCGCGGTCCTCGCCGTCGCCGGGATCTGGCTCGTCGTCCGGCAGGTCGGGCAGCAGCTGCGGCTTCCGCTGGCCAGCCGCACCTGCACCGTTCAGGCCGACGGCGAGGTACGCCTGGACGCCGACCAGATGGCCAACGCCGCCACCATCGCCGCGATCGGCATCCAGCGGCAGATGCCGGAGCGGGCCGTGGTGGTGGCGCTCGCGACGGCGTACCAGGAGTCCGGGCTGCGCAACCTCTCCGGCGGCGACCGGGACTCGGTGGGCCTGTTCCAGCAGCGGCCGAGCCAGGGCTGGGGCACCGAGGAGCAGATCCGCGACACCCGGTACGCGACGAAGCGGTTCTACGCCGCCCTGAAGCGGGTGCGCGGCTGGGAGAAGATGCGGGTCACCGAGGCGGCGCAGAAGGTGCAGCGGTCGGCCTATCCCGAGGCGTACCAGAAGTGGGCCGACGAGTCGCAGGTGCTGACCCGGGCGCTGCTGGGCGACGCCACCGGGGCGGTGGCCTGCACGGTGGGCTCGACGCCGGTGATGCGCGGCGAGGCCGCCGCGGCCGCCCTGGCCCGGGGCCTGCGGCTGGACTGGGGGCTGCCGGAGACGCCCCCGGCGGCCGACCCGACGGGGCTGGCCGTGCCCGCCGACGACCAGCGCTCCGGCTGGCGGTACGCGCACTGGCTGGTCTCGCACGCCTCCGACCACGGCGTGAAGCGGGTGCGCTTCGGCAGCCTGGAGTGGACGGCCCGGGGCGGAACGTGGAGCCGGGCCGCCGACACCCCCGCCGCCACCGGCCAGGTGCTGGCGGAGGTCTTCGCCGACTCCTGAGCCGCCGTCGGGCCGCGGTTTGGTCACCGCACAATCCGGCAGGTACGGCAATACCCGCAAATCACCACCCGACCGCCACCGTGCGTGACCAATCGACTGCGGTTGGTCCGACGTGCCCCGATATGGGCGTGCCTCACCCGGAGCCTGGGCCGCCGGCGCAGTACGATCGGCTGCTGTGCCAGAGATGGCTTCTCATCGGGAGGGGTACCACGCGGTGTTCGATTACCAGGGCCGGACCGGCTACGAGCCGATCAGCGACACCGACCGCAAGGAGTTCCACGAGCAGGGCTTCCTCCTGCTGCGCAACGTGCTGACGGAGGACCACCGGGCCGCCCTGGAGGAGGCCGTCGACCGCGTCTACGCGGAGGAGAAGGCCAAGGGCAACACCACCAAGGACGGCACCCTGCACCTGCTGGGCTTCGTGGAGCGGGACGAGCTCTTCGGCGACCTGCTGACCCACCCGATCGCCTTCCCGTACATGTGGGGCCTGGCCGGGTGGAACATCTACACCCACCACAACCACCTGGACGTCACCCCGCCGGCCCTGGAGCCGGAGAAGCCGTACTGGGGCTGGCACCAGGACGGGTACCGGCAGAACTCCGACCCGGAGACGATGGACCCGAACCTCCCCCGGCCGATGTTCTCGCTGAAGGTGGCGTACGTGCTCTCCGACCTGTCGGAGACCGGCCGCGGGGCCACCAAGGTGATCCCCGGCAGCCACCTGTGGAACTCGCTGCCCCGGCCGGACGACCTGACGGTGCACAACCCGGACCCGGAGGGCACGGTGGAGATCACCGCGAACCCGGGCGACGCGTTCATCTTCGACCGCCGCCAGTGGCACTCCCGGTCGACGAACCTGTCCACCATCACCCGCAAGATGCTCTTCATCGGGTACACGTACCGCTGGATCCGGCCGCTGGACGAGCTGCACATCAACAAGGACGGCGAGTGGTGGGCCAACCGCACGCCGGTGCAGCGCCAGCTCTGCGGCGAGGGCACCCACACCGCGAACTACTGGGGCATCAACTGGAACGGGTACATCGACGACGAGATCCCGCTGCGTAAGGAGCTGAAGGAGCGCGGCCTGCTGGACCGCAGCATCCCCTGGCTCCGCTGAGCTGTGCGAGAAAGGGCCTCCTGCCAACCGGCCGGAGGCCCTTCTCGACATCCCGGGAGAGCTTCCGAGCGGTCAGCCCGCGCGGCCGGCGACCCGGCGGGCGGCCTTCTCCCGCATCCACTCGGGCAGGTCGGGGACGTCGAGCAGCCGGGGCAGCAGCTCCGGCTCCAGGGTGGTCGCCCGGAACACCTCGCCGATCGTCACCCCGTGCGCCGGGCGCTCCACCACCTCCACCGGGTCGCCCGCGCCGGCCTCCCCGGCGCGCAGCACCCGCAGGTACGCCCCGGGCGCGGCCCGCGCCGTGAACCGCTTGATCAGGTCGGGCACCCCCCAGAACCCGGCGAACGTGGTGCACGGCGTCCGCGGCTTGGTCACCTGGAGCAACGCCGAGCCGACCAGCCACTGCTCGCCGATCACCGCCCCGGTCACGTCCACCGCGTACGTCGTCAGGTTCTCGCCGAAGGCGCCCGGCCGCAGCTCGCGGCCCAGCTCGGCCGCCCACCACGCCGCGTCCTCCTCGGCGTACGCGTACACCGCCTGGTCGGGGCCGCCGTGGTGGGCCCGCTCGCCGATGAAGTCCCCGGCCACGCCGTCCGCCCCGAGCAGCACCGGCCCGTCCCCCGGTCGCTTGTCGATCCCGCTGCGGCCGCTCGCGTCGCCGGCCCACTCCGCCTCGGTCACCACGCCGAGGTTCACCGCCACCAGTCTGCCCGTCATGGCGTACCAGCCTACGGGCTGTCCGGCCGCTCGGCCGGGGCCGGCAGGGGGTGTGCGAAGGGGCCCCTCCTCGACGCCAGGCGCCGAGAAGGGACCCCTCCCCGCACCTCAGCCCTTGACGGCGCCCGCCACCAGGCCGGAGACCATCCGGCGCTGCACGAGCAGGAAGAAGACGATGACCGGCAGGGTGAACAGCGTCGAGGCGGCCATCACGGGCCCCCACGCGGTGTCGTCCCGGCCGAAGAAGAACGTCATCGCCACCGGCAGCGTGTACCGGTCCTGGTCGTTGACGAAGGTCAGCGCGAAGATCAGCTCGTTCCAGGCGGTGATGAACGAGAAGATGCTGGTCGCCACCAGGCCGGGCGCGACCAGCGGGAAGAGGATCCGGCGGAACGTCTGCGCCCGGCTGGCCCCGTCGATCGCGGCGGCCTCCTCCAGTTCCTTGGGCACGGCGGCCACGAAGCCGCGCAGCATCCAGACCGCGAACGGCAGCGAGAAGCCGAGGTACGTCAGGACCAGGCTGGGCAGCGTGTTGTACAGGCCGAGCCGCTGGATCATCAGGAACAGCGGAATGACCAGCGCCTCCAGCGGGATCATCTGCACCACCAGCAGCATGATCAGGAAGCTGGTCCGCAGCTTGAACCGGAACCGCGCCACCGCGGTCGCCGCCAGCAGCGCGACCAGGCCGCTGAGCACCACGGTGGACACCGCCACGATGGCGCTGTTGAGGAAGAAGTCCGCGAACGTCACGCCGGGGATCAGGTTGCCGGTGAGGATCTCCCGGTAGTGCTCCAGCGTCGGCTCCGCCGGCACGGGCCGGGGCGTGGCCGAGAAGATCTCCCGGTTGGGCTTGAGCGACGTCGCGATCATCCAGTAGACCGGGAACGCCGCGAAGAGCGCCACCAGCAGGCCGGCGCCGTTGAGGGCGACCCGCTTCACCACCGCGCCGCGCCTCACGACTCCTCCTCCTGCTTGAGCACCATGCGTACGTAGACCCCGGTCACCACCAGCAGGATCAGCGTCAGGACAACCGCGATCGCCGCGCCCAGGCCGTACTTGGGCGGTGGCGAGAACGCCTCGGCGTACGAGTAGATCGAGAGCATGAACGTCGGCCGGTCCTGGGTGCCGCCGGCCAGCACGAACTGCTGGGTGAACACCTTGAAGTCCCAGATGGTGGAGAGCACCACCAGGATCCCGAAGACGGGGCGCAGCAGCGGGAAGGTGACCTTCCAGAAGACCTTCCACGGCCCGGCGCCGTCGACCCGGGCGGCCTCGTGCAGCTCGCTCGGCACGCTCTTCAGCCCGGCCAGCACGCTGACGGCGATGAACGGGAACGAGTGCCAGACCACCACCAGCGTGAGGATGGTGAAGAACAGCAGCGGCGAGTTGAACCAGCCGTACCCCGTCCAGTCGCTGCGCCCGAACAGGGTTTCGGACAGCCCGTCCGGCAGGGCGTTGAACAGCCACGTGACCAGGCCGGAGGTGTCGTCGAACAGCCACTTCCAGACGATCGTGCCGGTCAGCGCCGGGGTGGCCCAGGCCAGCATGACGCAGCTCGCCACGAAGGTGGCCATCCGCCTGCCGAGCCGGTTGAGCAGCAGCCCGACCAGGGTGCCCAGGATCATCGTCAGCGCCACGTTGGCCACGGCGAACAGCACCGTGTTGCGCAGCACCGTGAGGAAGAACGGGTCACCCAGGATCTCGGCGTAGTTGCCGAGTCCGACCCACGGCCACTCGCGGTCGCCGCGTAGCTGCCGGACGTTGTTGAGCCGGTAGAACGACATCACCACGACCTGGCCGAGCGGCCACAGCAGCAGCACGCCGATGATCACCAGGCAGGGCAGGAGCAGCAGGTACGGCAGGCGGTCCACCCGGCGACGCCGCCGCGCGGGGGTCTCCCGCGCGGCGGTCGTCTCCGGCGCCTGGGTCAGCGTCGTCACTTCGCGTTGAGGATGCTTTCCATCTCGGCGGCCGCGTCGGCGGTGGCCTTCTCGACCGTCTTCTGACCCTTGATGACCGAGCTGTTCATGGCCTGGGTCACCGTCTTGGTCCGGCTCACCTCGACCCACTTCGGGGTGAGCGGGGTCAGCTTGGTGTTCTGCATGGTGGTGGCGAACGCCGCCATCACCTTGTCGCTGGCGTACTCGCCGCCGGCGACCAGGTCCTGGTAGACGGGGAAGAAGCCGAGGCTGCTGGCGAACTCCTTGTCCTTCTGCTTGCTCAGCAGCACGGTCATGTAGTCCCAGGCGAGGTCCTGCTTCTTGCTGTCCTTCCACAGGGCGATGTCCGAGCCGCCGGCGAACGCCGGGGCCGGCTTGCCGTCCGGGCCGGGGATGGGGAAGGTGCCCCAGACCTTCTCGATCTCGGGGTTGTCCTTCTTGATGGCGCCGCCCTGCCAGCTGCCGGCGAAGGCCATGGCCGCCTTGCCGGTGGCGAACTGGGTCCGGGCGTCGATCTCGTTCCAGCCGGCGGCGGCCGGCGGGGCGACCTTGTGCACGGTGACGAGGTCGGTCCAGAACTTGACCGCCTTCTGGGCCTCCGGGGTGTTGTAGCCGGACTTCCAGGTGTCGCCCTGCTTCGTGGCGATCTCGGCGCCGGCGGCCCAGAGGAAGGAGTAGAACGGCAGCTCCGAGTTGCCGGGCAGCGCGATGCCGTACGTGTTGGGCTTCTTGGCCTGGACGGCCTTGGCGGCGGCGACCAGCTCGTCCCAGTTCGTCGGCGGCTTCACGCCCGCCTCGGCGAACCAGTCGGTGCGGTAGTAGACGCCCCGGACGCCGGCGTACCACGGGACACCGTACTGCTTGCCGTCGAGCTGGGCGTTCTTCACGAGGTCGGGCAGGATGTCCTTGCCCTCCGACCAGCCGGCGAACTTGTCGGTGACGTCCGCCAGCGCCTCCTGGGCGGCCCAGCCCTGGGTCTCGGTGTTGCCCAGCTCGGTGACGTCCGGGCCCTCACCGCCGCCGAGCGCCGCCTGGAACTTCTTCGGCGCCTCCAGCCAGGGGATGTACTGGACGACCACGTCGGTGTCCGGGTGCTTCTTCTTGAACTCGGTCTCGACGCCGTCGAGGAACGCCGTCTGGGCCTCGCTGCCCTCGCCCATCATCCAGACCGTCAGCTTGCTGTCGTCGGCGGCCTCGTCGTCCCCGGAGCCGCCGCAGCCGGCGAGCACCATCGCGGCCGACGCCACCACGGCGGTGACCGGAGCCAGCCGTTTCCACCTGTTCACGCCCATATCTCCCTCGCGCCGTTCTGGCACTAACCTTCCCCGCCGCACCTTAGTAGGAAAAATTCCTTTACGACAGAGGGGTGCGCGCAAGCGAGGCGACCGTACCCCAGGCAGGGGGGCGCGGGGGCAGCCCGCCGACGGGACGATCCGGGGCGTACCCATGCGAAAGGGCGCCCGGCCTGCAGGCCGGGCGCCCTTCGCGGGGAGGTCGATTACCGGTGCGTGACGCTGCGCCGGCCACCGATGCTCGCCACGATCGCGACCGCGATGGCGGCGACGACCACCTGGACCAGCAGCTCGCCCCAGTCGACACCGGAGGTGTTCGTGGAGATGCCGATCGCCTGGGCCAGCACGGTGCCGAGCAGGGCGGCGCCGACGCCGACGAGCATGTGCAGCCAGATCGGCATGTCCTGCCGGCCCGGGACGACCAGGCGGCCCAGCGCGCCCACGATCAGACCGACGATGAGCGCGGTGATGATTCCGGTAACGGTCATTGTCGTTCTCCTCAGAAAGCTTCACGGTCAATCACTGTCGTGACCGCTAAGTTCCCGGGCGGCGGAAAGTCCAAACCGGCCGATCCGGACAGCCAGCCCGACGAGCATCAGGAGGCGACGTTTCCCCAGGTAGGCACCGCCGCCGGCCGGCGGCGGACCCGCCGCGCTCCCGGGCGGCCAGCACGCGAGCGGCCAGCACGCGAGCGGGCGCCCGACCGGAATGGTCGGGCGCCCGCCGCAGTCGCGCTGGCGTCATGGCCTAATAGCGGGTGACGCTCCGGCGCCGGCCCACGCCGGCGACCAGGGCCACGGCGATGGCGGCCAGCACGACCTGGACCAGCAGTTCCGCCCAGTCGATCCCGGCGGTCTCCGTGGCGATGCCCATGGCGCGGGCGAGCACGGTGCCGAGCAGCGCGGCGCCCACGCCGATCAGCATGTGCAGCCACATCGGCATGTTCTGCCGGCCCGGGACGACCAGGCGGCCCAGCGCGCCGACGATGAGACCGACGACGAGCGCGGTGATGATGCCCCAGACGGTGAGCTCCACGGTCACCCTCCTCAAAATCCGTCGCAACGATGTGTCGTTGCTGTCGTTGACCGCCAAAGTTCCCGAGCGTCCGGAAATCCAAACCGGAGCCCGTTCCCTCCGCAGCCGGTGATTGGGGCGCGGCGGAGCAGGCTCGACACGGTCCTGCCGGAGCGGAGGCTGCCCTGCCAGATGTTGAGGCGGGCGGTGGACTCGAGCACCGACCGGAGGTGGACCGGGGGCAGCGTGGGGCCGACCGCCTCCAGGTCGAGCGCCCGGGGGCCACTTCGCCCATCAGCGATTCGGACGCTACCAGCGACCAATGCGGACTGTTAGCGTCGAGACACGCTCGGGCGTCAGGGGTGGCCAAGCGCATCTCGCTAGTCGGATACGTCTTGATCCTCGTTCTCTTCTTCGCGGCCCTGCTCGCGTTCGCGGCACTGGCTCACCGTCGCCAGCAGCGGAAGCAATGGATCCATGTCCTGCAGCCGTCACGCGCCCCCGAGGAGCCTCGTCCGCAGTATGTCGACCATGACCCCGATGATCCGAATGATCCCTACAACTACTCGGGGCCGCTGACCGGGTTCTGACCATGCAACCCGGCTGACGGGCCTTGGATACACGACCGCCCGGGAGTGAGGGGTCAAGCCGGCCCGGTCTCGCCGGCGACGGATCATGCCGACGGTGATCCGTACGCCGAGGGTCCGGCGAGCGGCGGGCCGTACGCCGACGGCCGGCACCCGGGCGTACGCCGTGGGTGCCGGCCGTGCGGCGGAGGGTGACCGGCGCACGCCGGCCCAAGCTCACTTCTTGCCGGGAGCCTTCCCGTCGCCGCTGTCGGACGAGAGCGCCGCGATGAAGGCCTCCTGGGGAACCTCGACCCGGCCCACCATCTTCATCCGCTTCTTGCCTTCCTTCTGCTTCTCCAGCAGCTTGCGCTTGCGGCTGATGTCACCGCCGTAGCACTTGGCGAGCACGTCCTTGCGGATCGCCCGGATGGTCTCGCGGGCGATCACCCGGCTGCCGATGGCGGCCTGGATGGGCACCTCGAACTGCTGCCGGGGGATCAGGCTGCGCAGCTTCGCGGCGATGTTGACGCCGTAGTTGTACGCCTTGTCCTTGTGTACGATCGCGCTGAACGCGTCCACCGGCTCGCCGTGCAGCAGGATGTCCACCTTCACCAGGTCGGACGCCTGCTCGCCGGAGGGCTCGTAGTCCAGCGAGGCGTAGCCCTTGGTGCGGCTCTTGAGCTGGTCGAAGAAGTCGAAGATGATCTCGGCGAGGGGCAGGGTGTAGCGCAGCTCCACCCGGTCGGCCGAAAGGTAGTCCATGCCGAGCAGGCTGCCCCGGCGGCCCTGGCACAGCTCCATGACCGCCCCGACGTAGTCGTTGGGGGTGAGCACGGTGGCCCGCACGGTCGGCTCGTACACCTCGGCGATCTTGCCGGTGGGGTACTCGCTCGGGTTGGTGACCACGGCCTCCTGGCCGTCCTCCTGGATGGCCCGGTACACCACGTTCGGGGCGGTCGAGATGAGGTCGAGGTTGAACTCCCGCTCCAGCCGCTCCCGGATGATCTCCAGGTGGAGCAGGCCGAGGAAGCCGCAGCGGAAGCCGAAACCGAGCGCGCCGGACGTCTCCGGCTCGTAGACGAGCGCGGCGTCGTTGAGCTTGAGCTTGTCGAGCGCGTCCCGCAGGTTCGGGTAGTCGGACCCGTCGATCGGGTAGAGGCCGGAGTAGACCATCGGCTTCGGGTCCTTGTAGCCCCCGAGCGGTTCGGTCGCCGGGCTGGCGTTGATGGTGACCGTGTCGCCGACCCGGGACTGCCGGACGTCCTTCACGCCGGTGATCAGGTAACCCACCTCGCCGACGCCGAGCGCGTCGGCCTTCTGCATCTCCGGGGAGATGACGCCGATCTCCAGCAGCTCGTGGGTGGCGCCGGTCGACATCATCTTGATCCGGTCGCGGGCGCTGATCCGGCCGTCGACGACCCGGACGTACGTGACCACGCCCCGGTAGACGTCGTACACCGAGTCGAAGATCATCGCCCGGGCGGGCGAGGCGGCCTCGCCCACCGGCGGGACGAACTGCCGGACGATCTCGTCGAGCAGGTACGGCACGCCCTCGCCGGTCTTGCCCGAGACCCTGATGCAGTCCGTCGGGTCGCCGCCGATCAGGTGGGCCAGCTCCTCGGCGTACTTCTCCGGCTGCGCGGCCGGAAGGTCGATCTTGTTGAGCACCGGGATGATGTGCAGATCGTTCTCGAGCGCGAGGTAGAGGTTGGCCAGGGTCTGCGCCTCGATGCCCTGCGCGGCGTCGACCAGCAGGATCGCGCCCTCGCACGCGGCGAGGGACCGGGACACCTCGTACGTGAAGTCGACGTGGCCCGGGGTGTCGATCATGTTGAGGACGGCCTGCTCGCCGGCGCGGTCGCCCTCCCGGATCGTCCACGGCATCCGCACGGCCTGGCTCTTGATGGTGATGCCGCGCTCACGCTCGATGTCCATCCGGTCGAGGTACTGCGCGCGCATCTGCCGGGGGTCGACCACGCCGGTGAGCTGCAACATCCGGTCGGCCAGGGTCGACTTCCCGTGGTCGATGTGGGCGATGATGCAGAAGTTCCGGATGCGCGCCGGGTCGGTGGCACCAGGAGCGTTCGCGCCGGAATCGAGCGTCGGTGGCACAGCGGTCCGTTCTGGTCGGCTGACGTGAGCAGGCCGGCGCGACGCCGGCCCCCTCTATGCTCCCACGTCGCCCGCCGAGCGGTCCGATCACTCCACCGCCGCCGGGACGGCCACCGCCGAACCCGGGCCGGCTCGCTCCCCCCGGCGGCGCGGCGAAGTCGAACGCGGGCCGGCTCACTCTTCGGGCTGGCTTCACTCCTCCGGTCGGCTTCACCCCTCCGGTCGGCTTCACCCCTCCGGTCGGCTTCACTCCTCCGGTCGGCTTCACTCCTCCGGTCGGCTTCACTCCTCCGGTCGGCTTCACTCCTCCGGCGGCGCGGCGAAGAGGGCGGCGAGCCGCGGCAGCCGCCGGCCGGCCTCCTCCTCGTCGTCGAAGTCCCAGAAGTCGTTCAGGTCGGGCACGGGCACCGGGTCACGGTCCGCCGGCAGGTCGGCCGCGGCCGCCTTCCGGTACGCCTCCCAGGGCACCGCCAGCATGTCCTCGCACTCGAACTCGGCGCCGCTGAGCGCGGCGGCCCGGACCTGCGGCAGCTCGGCGAGGGAGTCTGGGTCGGCCACCGCTCGGGCGAACACCGCCCGGCCCAGGGTCATCAGCCAGCCGCGGAAGTACTCGAAGCCGTCGTCGGAGGCGCCCCCGTTGATCAGGTACGCCGCGCCCCACAGGTCGACCTTGTAGGAGGCGGCGAGCACCCGCCGCTGGTGGTGGGCATACCCGACGATCTCCTCCGGGGCCCGCTCGGCCAGCAGGGCGACCGCGCGGGCGGCGACCGCGTCCGCCGATGCCCCGGCGCCGGCTCGGGCGCGGTCGATCAGCTGCCAGAAGTCGTCGGTCCTCATGGCTCGCCAGTCTGACAGAGCGGGCCGACGCCCCGGCCGCGCACCGCGCCATGGTGGTGCCGGTGGGGCAGCATGGGCAGGGTGCGCGCGATCTCGCTGCCCCCGGTGCCGTACGACTCGACCGCGCTCCGCCCGGCCTGGGCGGACCTGCCGCCCGCGCTGCGGGCGGCCGTGACCGGGCGGCTGGGCGCGCCGGTGGCGGCGGCCCGGGTCGCGGGCGCGGGATTCACCCGGGGCTTCGCCGCCGTGCTGGAGACCGCCGACGGCCGGCGCGCGTTCGTCAAGGCGGCGTCGCTGGCGGACCAGCGGCACCTCGTCGACTGGTACGTCCGGGAGGCGGCCGTCCTCGACCGCCTCCCCGCCGGCCTGCCGGTCCCCCGCCCCAGGTGGACGGTGAGCGCGGCCGGCTGGTTCGCACTCGGCCTCGACGCCGTCGACGGCCGGACGCCCGCGCTGCCCTGGACGGCGGCCGACCTCGACGCGACGCTGACCGGGTACGCCGAGGTGGCCGCCGCGCTGGCCGGGTCGCCGCCCGAACTGGTCGCGCTCGGCCTGCCCCGGCTCGCCGACCTGGCCCGCGACGACATCCTGTGGTGGGGCGAGGTCGCCGCCGGCCGGGAGCCCGCCCCGGACCTGCCGCCGGCGGCGCGGGGTCGGACGGCCGAGCTGGTCGCGCTGGAGTCGCGCCTGCCCGGGTACGCCGAGCGCGGCGGCCTGGCCCACGGCGACCTGCGGCTGGACAACGTGCTCGTCGACCAGGCCGGGCGGGCCTGGTTCTGCGACTGGAACTGGCTGTGCCACGGCCCGGCCTGGTTCGACCTGGTCAGCCTGCTGATCACCGCCCACGCCAGCGGCCTGGACGCCGACACGCTCTTCGCCCGGCACCCGGCGGCCGCCGGCGCGCCCCCGGACGCCCTCGACGTGACCCTCGCCGCCCTCGCCGGGTACCTGCTCACGTCGGCTGCCGCCGGCCCGAGCAGCGCCTCCCCGCACATCCGCGCCCATCAGCGGTGGAGCGGTGAGCAGGCGCTCGACTGGCTCGCCGGCCGGCAGGGGTGGCGCTGAACGGGGGCCTGGAGTGTGCGCCGGGCCTGGCACCGTCGGGCCTGGGTCCGTCGGGCCTGGGGGCGTCGGGCCTGGGGGCGTCGGGCCTGGGGGCGTCGGGCCTGGGGGCGTCGGGCCTGGGGGCGTCGGGCCTGGGGGCGTGATCGTCTGTCGTTTCCGAAGGCGACGCGCCGGGCGAACTCCACGTGGACAGCAGACGATCACGGCGGCGCCGGTGGAGGGCCCGGTCGGCGCGGCCGGCCCGCGCGGTTTTGGCTCGTCGCGGCGGACCTGGTAACCTGGCTCTTCGCGCGGCGATGACCCATGCTCGTCGGGCGTAGAAGCAAACCAACCCGAGCTATAGGACGAGGCTGTCGCGTGGCGAACATCAAGTCCCAGATCAAGCGCAACCGGCAGAACGAGAAGCGCCGGCTGCGTAACAAGTCGGTCAAGTCGTCGCTGAAGACCGCCATCCGGAAGTTCCACGAGGCCGCCGAGGCCGGCGACGCCGAGAAGGCGACCGTCCTCATGCGAGACGCCGCCCGCAAGCTGGACAAGGCGGCCAGCAAGGGCGTCATCCACGCGAACCAGGCGGCGAACCGTAAGTCGGCGATCGCCAAGCGCGTGGCTTCGTTCTCCGCCTGACGCGGCGACCGCAGACCTGACCGGAAGTCCCGGGATCCCCCGGGGCTTCCGGTTTTCGGCGTCTCCACCCCGCCATCCCGCCGACATGGCGGGAATCCGGCCGGCACGACCCCGCCACACCGCCGACATGGCGGGAACCCGGCCGCCACGACCCCGCCACATCGCCGACGTGGCGGGAACCCGAGCGGCGGGTCAAGCCGCCCGACTTGGGGCGGTCAGGATGCGGGGCGGTCAGGATTCGGGGCCGTCGACGCGGGGCCGGCCCGTCAGACCGGGCGCCTCGGGGACGCCGTATCCGCCCGTCCCCCGCACCCGGGCCCGGCCGACCACCGGCTCGATCTGGCGCCGGAACCGGTCCCGTTCCTGCTCGGGCACCAGCGCGGCGGCCCGGACCACCACCTCGGCCACCATGTCGTTGAGCTTGACCATCGCCGCCACGGCTGCGGGCAGGATCAGCACCGCCCACCAGGTGACCAGTTCGGCCAGGGCGAGCAGGACGGCGAGCGCGACGCTGCCTTCGAAGAAGAGGAAGCAGAGGATCCCGCCGGGGTTGACGAACCGCAGTCCGAGGGCCCGGGCGTAGAGGGGGCGGTAGCGCTCCTCCTCGGTGGGCACGGTCGCCCACGACGCCCGGACCGGGCGGTTCACCGGGTGCCCTGCCTGGCTGCCGCGACGGCGAAGACGGCGCGCTCCAAGGCGTACGCCCGGTCGTCCGAGCCGCCCTTGACCGCCGCGTTGCACTCGGCGGCGGCTCTCATCGCCTCCACCAGGCCATCGGGCGTCCAGCCCCGGGCCCGCTGCTGGGCATTTTTGATCTTCCAGGCGGGCATGCCCAGGGTGCTCGCCAGCTGGTACGGGTCGCCCCGCCCGGCAGCGGCGACCCGGGCAACCGTGCGGACCCCGTCGGCCAGGGCGTCGGCGATCGGAACCGGGTCGACGCCGACGTGCAGCGCCCAGCGCAGGGCCTCCAGCGCCGCCGGCACGTCTCCGACCATGGTCGCGTCGGCGACGGTAAAGCCGCTGACCTCCACCCGCCCCTTGTAGTAGCGGGCCACCGTGTCGGCCCCGATCCGCCCGTCGGTGTCGGCGATCAACTGGGAGCAGGCAGCGCTCAGCTCCCGCAGGTCGGTGCCGACCGCCGCGATGAGCGCCTCGGCCGCGTCCTCGGTGCACTTGCCGCCGGCCCGGCGGATCTCGTCCCGCACGAAGGCCACCCGCTCGCGGTGGCCCTTGAGCTTGGCCGCCGGGACGACCGTCGCACCCGCCGCCCGCAGCCCGTCGGCGAACGCCTTGCCCTTCGCGCCGTCGAGGTGCAGGACGACCAACTGGACGTCGGGGTCGGGGTTCTTCGCGTACGCCAGCAGGGCCGTGACCAGGTCCTTGCGGGCGTCCTGGCCGGAGCGGAGCACGAGCACCCGCCTGCCGCCGAACAGCGACGGGCTGAGCATCTCGGCGATCTCGCCGACCGTCAACGCGCCGGCCTGGTACTCGCGGACGTCAGCGTCGGGGTCGACGGCGCGGGCCCGCGCCACGGCTTCGGTCACCGCGCGCGTGGCGAGCAGCTCCTCGTCGCCGAGGACGAGCAGAATGGGAGCGAGGTCGGCCGAGGTCACGTCGCCCATATTCGCACGCCCGGGTGCGGCTTCGTGCCTGCTCGTCGGGCCCTCCGATGGGAGAGCCCGCACTCAGCGCAAATCCAGACATTTACCTCGGCTCCACCTCAATGCCATCACAACCCTCGATCCTCAGGGCCGTCTGCCCGGCGGCGTCCCCCGGGTCACCACGGCCAGCCCGTCCCGGTGCCGGACCACGGCGAGGTCGCCGTCGGTGTCCGTACGCAGCACCCGGGCTCCGGCTCTGGCGAGCCGGGCGAGGACGGCCGGGTTCGGATGCCCGTACGAGTTGCCCACGCCCACTGGCACCAGCGCCACCCTGGGCCGGACCGCGTCCAGGAACGCCGGCTCCTGGTATGCCGACCCGTGGTGGGCGACCTTCAACACGTCGGCCCGCATCCCGCCGGGCGGCGCGCGATCGAGCAGGGCTCGCTGCTCCTCGGTCTCGGCGTCCCCGGCGAGCAGGACGCGCACCCCGGCCACCGTGGCGAGCAGCACCAACGAGTTGTTGTTCGCGTCGGACCGCGTGCCCCGCAGCGGATAGGGCGGCCCGAGCACCACCAACTCCACCGTCCCGTCGCGGTACGTCCACCCCGCCGTCGCCGGGGCCAGCCCCGCCCCGCCCACCGCGGCGGCGCCCCGGACCAGGTCCCGCCCGGCGGCCGGCTCGGGCCACTGCGGCGTACGCACGGCGGTCACCCGGCGACCCCGGAAGACCCCGGCGACCCCGCCGGTGTGGTCGATGTGGAAGTGGCTGAACAGCAGCAGCGACACCTCCCGCACGCCGAGCCGGCGCAGGCAGCCGTCCACCGCCGCCGGGTCGGGGCCCGCGTCGACCACCACCGCCCGGCCGGCGGCCACCGGCAGCACCAGGGCGTCCCCCTGCCCCACCGCGCACGTCACGGCCACCCACCGGGAGGGCGGCCAGCCGCCGGCGACGAGCCGCACCGGCAGGGTGCCGACGATCACCGCGACGGCGACCACCGCCACCAGCCGGCGCACGACCGGCCGGCGGGCGGCGACCAGCAGCGCCACGGTCAGCCCCGCCAGCAGCAGCGCGCCCGTCAGCCCACCCGGCCACGGCAGCGTGCCCGCCGGCAGCCGGGCCCCGTACCGGGCCACCGTCACCAGCCACCATGCTGGCCAGCTCGCCAGCCAGGCCGCGAACTCCGCGCCCGCGGGCCACACGGGGGAGAGCACCGCCGCGGCCACACCCAGCACCGTGGCGGGCGCGATCGCCGGCACCGCGAGCAGGTTCGCCGGCACGGCCACCAGGCTCACCGTCCCGGAGATCCCGGCGACCACCGGGCCGCAGGCGAGCTGCGCGGCGGCCGGCACGGCGAGCGCCTCGGCCAGCCCGGGCGGCACGCCCCGCCGGCGCAGCCCGTCCCGCCAGGCCGGGGCGAGCAGCAGCAGGCCCGCGGTGGCCAGGACGGACAGCGCGAAGCCCGGGTCGCCGGCCAGGTCCGGATCTACCAGCACCAGCGCGGCCACCGCCGCGGCGAGCGCCGGCAGGGCTGCCCGTGGACGACCGGCCGCGAGAGCCGCGAGGCCGATCGCGCCCATCGTGGCGGCGCGCACCACGCTCGGTGAGGGGCGGACCAGGATGACGAAGCCGACCAGGGCGACCGCGCACAACCCGGCGGCCAGCCAGGGGCCGGCCCGGCTCCAGCGCGCCAGCAGCAGGACCGCCCCGACGACGATCGCTACGTTGGAGCCGGAGACCGCGTTCAGGTGCGTCATCCCGGTCGCCCGGAAGTCCTCCTCCACCGTCGGCGGCAGCCGGCTGGTATCCCCCACGACGAGGCCGGGCAGCAGGCCGCCCTGTTCGTCGGGCAGCGGTTCGCAGGCCCGTTGCAGGCCGACGCGGAGCGTGCCGGCCCCGCGCTGCGACCACGGCGGTGGCCCGTGCAGCGTCGGCGCGGCGCGGACGGTGAGCACGGCAGCGGTGAGGTCGCCGCCGCGCGGCGCGCCGAGCCGCCCCTCGGTGGTGAGCCGCTGCCCGGGCAGCAGGCCCCGCCAGGCCGGATCGGTGGCGAGCACCAGGACGCGCAGCGGCGCGGAGACCCGCCGCCCGTCGGGAGCGGCCAGGGTGACGAGTTCGGCGCGGACCAGCAGGGTGGCCGGTCCGCCGGTGGCACCCCGCACCGGGCGGGGGTCGTCCCGCACGACCAGCTCGGCGTCGACCGGGGAGCGTTCCTCGACGAGGGCTCGGACGGCGGGGGCGTCCCGGACCGCGAGCCGGGCGGCGGTCGCCGCTGCCCCGCACACGACGCCGAGCAGCACCGCCACCGCGATCCACCCGTACCGGCGGACGGCCGGGGCGGGGCGCCCGAGCAGGCCGAGCAGGTGTGCCGAGGCGAGCGCGGCGAGCGCGGCCGCAGCGGCGGCGAGCGCGGCGGCCGTGCGGGCGGTCAGGTGCAGGCAGGCCAGGGCGGCCAGCCAGGCGGCCACCGCGAGCCCGGCCAGCCGTAGGTCGGGTGGCGTGCTCGCGCCGCCGGCGCCCGGTGCGTCGGGACCGGTGGCCGGCGCGGCCCGGGCGCCCTCGGGCCGGGGCTCGCGCCGGACGGGCCGAGCGGGGCCGTTCACACCGTCACCAGGTCCTTGAGCTGCTCGTACCGGGCGTCGCCGATGCCCTCGACCTGGCGCAGGTCACCCACCGAGCGGAAACCGCCGTGCTGGTCGCGGTGGGTCAGGATGCGTTGGGCCAGCACCGGCCCCACCCCGGGCAGCGCGTCGAGCTGCGCCAGCGTGGCCGTGTTCAGGTTGACCAGGCCACCGGGCTGGCCCGGGCCGGCGGGGGCACCGGGCTGCGCCGCACCGGCGGGAGCAGTCTGGCCCGGCGGAGCGGGGACGCCGACCAGGATCAGCTCCCCGTCGGTGACCTTGCGGGCCGGATTCAGCAGGGCCACGTCCACACCGGGCAACGCACCGCCGGCCGCCTGCACGGCGTCGGCGACCCGCGCGCCCGCCGGCACCCGGACCAGCCCGGGGTGGCGTACCTTGCCGGCGACCGCCACCACCAGCTCGCCGCCCGGCGACGCCCCGGGGGCCGCCGGGGCGGCCGGCTCGGACGCCTCGGGGCCGCCGGCAGGCGCGGTGGCCCGGACCGGCTCGGCCTGCGGGCGGGCCCGCCATGCCCAGAAGCCGGCCCCGAGCACCACCACGGCGGCGATGGCGGCCAACGCCCGGACGCCCCGCCGGCCGGGGTCGAACGCGCCGGGCCCGGGCAGCCGGGACAGCCTCCGCCCGGTCGCCGGCTCGGCGTCGGATGCGGGCTCGCCCGCCCAGCCCGGTTCGTCACCGGCCGGCACGTCGGCGGCGCCCGGCGTCTCCTCCGCGCCCGGAACGTCCGGAGGCCACGGCTGGCGGTCGTCGGCCGTGGCCCCCGCCCCCGGGCGCGACCGCAGGGGGCGGGATCCGGACAGGCCGGAACCGGGCCACGGCACGGGCCGCTCGTCCGGCTCGGCGGCGGCCGGCGTCCACCGTTCCTCCGGCGGCACGACGACAGGCATCGAAGCCGCGCCGGCCGGGTAACGGTGCTCCCCCGCCCCTGCACCGACCGTCCACACCGGCGGGCCCCGCCGCTCCCGCGCCGGCCCGCCCGCGGGCTCGGGACGCTCCCCGAGTGGGACGAAGTGGGCGCCCCGGCGCTCGCGCAGTGCCTGCGCCAACCCGCCCGCGGGGTCGGGACCCTCCCCCGGCGGCCCTGGCAGCCGTGCCGGCGCGCTGCCCGTCTCCCTCGCGGCCCGCGAGGCCGAGGCCGCAGAGGCACGGCCGTCGCCAGCGAGGCCGCCGTGCGGGAGCGGGTTGGGGGCGGGGTGCTCGACCGGCGACCGGTCGGGCAGCAGCCACCGCAGGCGTCGCCGTACGGCCGTCTCCTCATCGTCTGACACGGCGCGAGGCTAGGCCGCCGACGAGGCCGTACGAGGCCCGGCAGGTCTGGGTTGTGGACAGTCAGACGGCCTGTGGGCAGGCGCCTGATCATGCACCCGGTGTGCTAATGGGACGTCAGCAAACGGGCTCGGGTCTGCCGGCACCGGTGCTGGCGCCAGCTCACTAGTCTTGCCGCGTGCTTCGCCTTTCCTCGCATCCGTCGCTGGCCAACCTGCCACCACAGGCCGTGAACGAGCTGTCGCCGAGCGGCGTACCGATCCTGGGCCTGGTCCTCGTCGTGATCGGCGGATTCCTGCTCTGGCGCGCCGCCCGGCCCTCGAACGTCTCCCGGCGCGAGGAGCGCCGGGGCGGTGTCGCGTTCCTCGTCCTCGGCTGCGTGATCGGCGTGGCGGGACTGGTCGACCTCGGGCTGGACCTCTGAGGTTCCGGCCAGCCGCCCACGGCGGCTCAGGCGGCCTCCGGGCCGGGACGGCTCAGGCGGCCTCCGGGCCGGGGCGGCTCAGGCGGCCTCCGGGCCGGGACGGCTCAGGCGGCCTCCGGGCCGGGGCGGCGGTGGACGACGACGCAGGCGAGCCCCGGGCCGGCGTGCGCGGCGATCACGGCGCCGGCCTCGGTGACGTACGTGGCGTGCAGCCGGTCGCCGAGCCGCTCGGCCAGCGCGGCGACGAGTTGCTCGGCGCGCTGCGGGGTGGCCAGGTGGTGCACGGCGAGGTCGACGTCGGCGTCGCCGGCCGCCTCGACGGCCAGGTCGACGAGCCGCGCCAACCCCCTGGTGGCGGTGCGGACCTTGTCCAGCAGCACGATCGCCCCGTCCGGCATGTGCATAATCGGCTTCACCGACAGGGCGGTGCCGAGCAGCGCCTCGGCCGCGTTGATCCGCCCGCCCCGGCGCAGGAAGTCCAGCGTGTCGACGTAGAAGAAGATGGTGGTCCTGGCCACCGCGTCGAGCGCCGCGCGGCGTACCCGGGGAAGGTCCGCGCCTCCCGCGGCGGCCTCGGCGGCCTCGGCGGCGGCGAGCGCCGTGAAGCCGAGGCCCATCCCGGTGGACCGGCTGTCGACCACCGCGACCCGGTCCCCCAGCTCGGCGGCGGCCAGCCGGGCCGCCTCCACCGTGCCGGAGAGCCCGGCCGACAGGTGCACCGACACCACCCCGTCGGCCCCGTTGTCCAGCAGCCGCCGGTACGTCCCGGCGAACTGCTCGGGCGCCGGTCGGGAGGTGCTGACGGACACCCGGCGCCCGCCCAGCGCCCGGGCCGCGTCGGCCGGGAGGACGTCCACCCCCTCCTGCCCTTCCGTGCCGTCGAGCACGACGGTCAGCGGTACGACGGTGATCCGGTGCGCCCGCACCAGCTCGGGCGGAAGGTAGGCGGTGGAGTCGGTGACGACCGCGACGGGCATGTTCGGCACGCTAGCCGATGTCGCCGCCGGCCGCCCCCCGGCGAACGGCCGAGACGGCGCACCGACCTCCGCCCGCCCGACCAGACCCGCCTCGGCCGCCGGGCCGGACCACCCACGACCGCCGGGCTAGACCGCCACGGCCGCCGGGCCACCAACGACCGCCGGGGTCAGACCGGCTCGGCCGCCGGGGCGGACGGGAGCGGGCCGACGTTGTGGGCGCGCAGGTGCCAGCCCTGCGGGCCGCCGTGGCGCAGCTCGGTCCAGTGGCAGTTGCTCAGCGAGCCGATGGTGCGCAGCACGGTGCGGTCCCAGCCGAGCAGGTATCCGCAGCCCTGTCGGGCGCCGCCGCCGTGGGTGGCGACCACGACGGTGCCGCCCGGTGCGGCATCCGCGGCGTCCTGCAGCGCCGTGCCGAGCCGTTTGCCGAGGTCGTCGAGGCTCTCGACGTCCGCGCCCGGGTCGGGGTCGCCGGCCCGCCAGCGGGCGTACTCCTCGGGGTGGCGCTCGGCCACCTCGGTCAGCAGCAGCCCCTGCCACCGCCCGAAGTGCCGCTCGCGCAGCCGAGCGTCGGTGCGCACGGGCAGCCCGGTCAGCGCGGCCAGCGCGGCGGCCGTGTCCGCGGCGCGACTCAGGTCGCTGGCCACGATCGCGTCCGGGCGCAGCGCGGCGAGCACCGACGCGGCGGCGGCGGCCTGCTCCCGGCCGAGGTCGTTGAGCGGTACGTCCGTCTGCCCCTGCACCCTGCCGGCCGCGTTCCAGTCGGTGTTGCCGTGCCGCCAGACGATCAGTCGGGTCATTCGGCGCTGGTGCTGCCGGCGTCCGCCTCGACCAGGTCCCGGTCGACGAACGGGATCTGCGGGCAGTCCTTCCACAGCTTGTCGAGGGCGTAGAACTCGCGTTCCTCGGCGTGCTGGACGTGCACCACGATGTCGACGTAGTCGAGCAGCACCCAGCGCCCGCCCCGCTCACCCTCGCGCCGGACCGGCTTGGCCTTCTCCGGCAGCTCGAGCAGGCGCTCCTCGATCGCGTCGACGATGGCCAGCACCTGGCGCTCGTTGGGCGCGGCGGCGAGCACGAACGCGTCGGTGATGGCGAGTTGGTCACCCACGTCGATGATGACGATGTCCTGCGCCTTCTTGTCGGCCGCGGCCTGGGCGGCGGCCATCGCCAGCTCGTGAGCGCGTTCGGAAACTGTCACCGTACTCCTTCGATCAACCGTGCGACCCTCCAAGCGTCTCACACCCGGGGGCGGGAGCACTTGTCCGTTCCGGTTGATTACCCGGACAGAAGCTCACATATCGGGCAAGATCACTCACGATACAGGCCGCGCTTCGCGATGTACTGCACCACACCGTCGGGCACCAGGTACCAGACCGGCTCGCCCCGGCGGACCCGGTCGCGGCAGTTCGTCGACGAGATGGCCATGGCCGGCACCTGCACCAGGCTCACCGTGTCGGCGGGCAGGTGCGCGTCGGTGAGCTCGAAGCCGGGCCGGGTCACCCCGATGAAGTGGGCCAGCTCGAACGTCTGGTCCAGATCCTTCCAGGACAGGATGCGCTCCAACGCGTCCGCCCCGGTAATGAAGTAGAGCTGCACCTTCGGGCCGTAGACGGCGTGCAGGTCACGCAGCGTGTCGACCGTGTAGGTGGGCCCACCCCGGTCGATGTCGACCCGGCTGACCTGGAACCGGGGGTTGGAGGCGGTGGCGATCACCGTCATCAGGTACCGGTCCTCGGCGGGGCTCACCGGCTCGTCCGCCTTCTGCCACGGCTGGCCGGTCGGCACGAAGACCACCTCGTCCAGCCCGAACCGGTCCGCGACCTCGCTGGCCGCGACCAGGTGCCCGTGGTGGATCGGGTCGAACGTGCCGCCCATGATCCCGATCCGCCGGATGTCGTCCTCCACCCGTTGATCGTATGCCGCCTGCGGTCGGAGCAGCCCAGCCCCCGGCCAGCGCCCGCCCCGCCGAGGGGGAACGGCGGGGCAGGGCCCGGTCGCACCCCGTCAGCCGGCGACGGCGGCGGCGCCGGTGCGGGCGACGAGGGCGCGCCGCAGGTCGTCGTCCTCGTCGACGACCACCCGGCGCAGGCCGGGCGTGAGGTCGTCGCGGGCCAGCAACGCCGCGGCCAGGTCCCGGGTGCGCTGCGCCACGGCGTAGCGGGGGAAGGCGTCGCGCGCGATCTGGTCGGCCATCCAGGGGGTACGCAGCCGCGCGGCCGCCGGCATCTCGGCGAAGTACCGCGCCACGTACCGCTCGGTCAGCTCGACCTGCTCCGGCTGCCAGAAGCCCAGCGCGGCGGCCTCGACCAGCCGGTTCGACAGCTCGGTGCTGCCCACCACGATCTCCCACGCCGCCGCCTTGGCGGCCGGGTCGGGCAGCGCGGCGCGGCACCGGGCGGCCCGTTCCGCGCCGGTCGCGGTCGGGTCGGCCGCCGCCTCGGCGACGATCTCGTCCGGCCCGGCCGCGCCGAGCACCACCAACCGGCCCAGCAGCGACCAGCGCAGCTCGGCGTCCACGGCCAGCCCGTCGGGCACGCCCCGGCCCGCCAGCCAGCCGGCGAGCAGGCCCGTGTCGGTGGTCGCGCCGATCAGCGCCCGCGCGGCGGCGAGTTGCCGCGACCCGCCCCGCGGGGCCTCGGCCAGCATCCGCCGGCAGGCGTCGGCCAGCGCCGCCAGCGCCGTGTCGCGGCCCGCCGGGTCGAGGTACCGGTCGACCAACGACCGGGTCGTCCGCAGGACGTCCTCGACGACGATCAGCTCGGGCTCGCCGGGCAGCGCGGCGGCCACCAGCACGACCAGCCCGGCGACCGGCCGCTCCCCGTCGGTGGCCGCGTCCAGCGCCTCGCCCCACAGCAGGGCCCGGGCCAGCGGGTCGGCCAGCGTCGGCAGGACCTGTGGTACGGCGTCCGCCGAGGCCGGATCGAGGCGGATCTTGGCGAAGGTGAGGTCGCCGTCGTTGGGCAGCAGCAGCCGTGCGGCCGGCTGCCCGGTCAGCCCGGCGAGCACGGTACGGCCACCGTCGGCGTCCGGGTCGAGGTCGACCTCGTCGCGCACGACCGTGCCGTCGAGGGAGTACCGGCCGACGCCGATGCGGTGCGGGCGCAGCACCGGGTGTGTCTCCGGCGCGGTCTGCACGACGGCCGCCGACGCGTACCGGCCGTCGGCATCGACGCTCACCTCGGCCCGCAGCGTGTTCACCTGGGCCCGACGCAGCCACCGCTCCGCCCAGCCGGACAGGTCCCGGCCGCTGGCGGCGGAGAGGTTGCCGAGCAGGTCGGCCAGGGTGGCGTTGCCGAACCGGTGCGCCGCGAAGTGGGCGTTCAGCCCGGCCAGGAACGCCTCGTCGCCCAGCCAGGCGACGAGCTGACGCAGCACGCTGGCGCCCTTGGCGTACGAGATGCCGTCGAAGTTCTGCAACGCGCCGGCCGCGTCGGCGACCTCCTCCGGCGCCACGGGGTGGGTGGACGGGCGCTGGTCGGCCGCGTACCCCCAGCCCTTGCGGCGCATGGCGAACGTCGTCCACGCCCGGTCGAACCGGGTCGCCTCGGCGGTGACCCGGGTGCCCAGGTACTCGGCGAACGACTCGTTCAGCCACAGGTCGTCCCACCAGCGCATGGTGACCAGGTCGCCGAACCACATGTGGGCCATCTCGTGCGCCACCGTGGTGGCCCGCTGCTCGCGCTGGCTGTCCGTGACGGCGGAACGGAAGACGAGGTCGTCGCGGAAGGTCACCAGGCCGGGGTTCTCCATCGCGCCGGCGTTGAACTCCGGCACGAACGCCTGGTCGTACTTGCCGAACGGGTAGCGCTCGGCGAACAGCTCGTGGAACCGGTCCAGGCACTGCCGGGTGACGGTGAACAGCTCGTCGACGTCGGCGTCCAGGTGCTCGGCCATCGACCGCCGGCACCACAGGCCCAGCGGGATGTCCTGGTGCTCGTCGCGGCGGACGTGCCACGGCCCGGCGATCAGCGTGACGAAGTACGGCGCCAGCGGGGCGGTCGGGGCGAACTCCCAGCGACCCGGCCGGGGGGTGGCGGCCAGCTCGCCGTTGGCGGCGACCGTCCACTGCGGCGGGGCGGTGACCGAGAGCGTGACCGGGGCCTTCAGGTCGGGCTGGTCGAACGCGGCGAAGATCCGCTGGGCGTTGTCCAGGAAGGACATGGCGTACAGGTACGTCTCGCCGTCGGCGGGGTCGACGAACCGGTGCAGCCCCTCGCCGGTGTTCGAGTACGCCATCTCCGCCTCGACCACCAGCGTGTTCGCCTCGGCCAGCCCGGGCAGCGGCAGCCGGTTGTCGGCCAGCGCGGCGGGGTCCAGGTCGCGGTCGTTGAGGCGTACGGTCAGCAGTCTCGCGGGGCGGATCTCGACGAACGTCTCCGCCCCGGGGGTCGCCCGGAAGCGGATCGTGGCGTGGGAGCGGAAGGTGTCGCCGCCGCCGGTCACGTCGAGGTCCACCTGGTAGGACTCGACGATGATCAGCGCGCCACGCGCGGTCGCCTCTACTCGGCTCAGGCTCGGCATCCGCTTATCCTGCCCGATGGGGAACCACACTCGTTTCCCGTGACGCTTCGCGATGGAGGAAAAACAATGGGTCAGCACCCCAAGGGCGATTTCGACCTCTCCCGGGCGGTTTGGCAGCGGGCCGAGGGCGACACCTCTGAGGGCGCGGTCGAGGTGGCCTTCGTCGACGACCTCATCGGGATGCGCAACTCGGCGGAGCCGGACGGCCCGGTGCTGGTCTTCACCCAGGCCGAGTGGGACGCCTTCGTCGCGGGCGCCCAGGACGGCGAGTTCGACCTGGACTGAACGCCTGGCGCTCGCGTGCCCCCGCACCTCCTTGCGCCGGGCCGAGGCCGAGGCCGGGGCCGAGGCCGGGCCGGGGCCGAGGCCGGGCCGGGGCCGAGGCCGGGCCGGGGCCGGGCCGGGGCCGGGGCCGGGGCCGGGCCGGGGCCGGGGCCGGGGCCGGGGCCGGAACCGGGGCCGGGGCCGGAACCGGGGCCGGGGCCGGAACCGGGGCCGGGGCCGGAACCGGGGCCGGGGCCGGGGCCGGAACCGGGGCCGGAACCGGGGCCGGGGCCGGAACCGGGGCCGGGGCCGGAACCGGGGCCGGGGCCGGAACCGGGGCCGAGGCCGGGGCCGGGGCCGGGGCCGAGGCCGGGGCCGAGGCCGGGGCCGGAACCGGGGCCGAGGCCGGGGCCGAGGCCGGGGCCGAGGCCGGGGCCGAGGCCGGGGCCGAGGCCGGGGCCGAGGCCGGGGCCGAGGCCGAGGCCGGGGCCGAGGCCGGGGCCGGGGCCGAGGCCGGGGCAACCATGTCGGGGACATTGCGCTATCCCAGCGGCGGGATGGCCCAATGTCCCCGACATGGCGCGGGCGCAGGCCCAGCTCGCGGGCGCGGGCCCAGCTCGCGGGCGCAGGCCCAGCTCGCGGGCGCAGGCCCAGCTCGCGGGCGCGAGCCCAGCTCGCCGGCGCAGGCCCAGCTCGCCGGCGCCGGCCGTCAGGCGCGGGTGAGGCCGCCGACGAAGGCGCGCCAGGCGGCGGGCGCGAAGGTCAGCGTGCCGCCGTCGCGGTCCTTCGTGTCGCGGACGAGGCCGGCCCGGGGCCGAGGCCGAGCCGGGGCAACCATGTCGGGGACATTGCGCTATCCCAGCGGCGGGATGGCCCAATGTCCCCGACATGGCGCGGGCGCGAGCCCAGCTCGCGGGCGCGAGCCCAGCTCGCCGGCGCAGGCCCAGCTCGCCGGCGCAGGCCCAGCTCGCCGGCGCAGGCCCAGCTCGCCGGCGCAGGCCCAGCTCGCCGGCGCCGGCCGTCAGGCGCGGGCGAGGCCGCCGACGAAGGCGCGCCAGGCGGCGGGCGCGAAGGTCAGCGTGCCGCCGTCGCGGTCCTTCGTGTCGCGGACGAGGACGACGCCGGGCAGGTTGTCGGCCACCTCGACGCAGTTGCCGCCGTTGTTGCCGCTGCGGGTGCTCTTGCGCCAGCGGGCGCCGGTCACGTCCATGATGCCGCCTCTTTGATCCGGTTCAGGGATTCCTGGCGGGGCAACGCCTCGGCACGGATGCGTTCCCACCGATGTTCGAGCGTAGCAACGTCCTCGGGGCGGTCGGTGATCTGCGGTTCGAGCTGGCCGTCGGCGCAGGCGACGCGGCCGCCGTCGGGCAGCCCGGCGATGACGAACGGCCCACCGAGCCCGCCGTAGAGCCCGACGCTGGACGGCACGACGTGGATCTGCACGTGCGGCAGCTCGGCGCAGGCCGGCAGGTGTTCGAGCTGCGCCGTCATCATCGTGCGCTGGTGCTCGGCCGTCCGCCGGAGCACCGCCTCGTCCAGCACCACGGTCAGCAACAGCGGCGGGTCGCGGTGCAGCAACGCCTGCCGGCTGAGCCGCGAGCCGACGAGCCGGTCCACGTCGTCCGGTCGCAGCAGCTCGCCGGCCAGCGTCGTCCGCGCGTACTCCTCGCTCTGGAGGATGCCCGGCACCCAGGCCGGCTCGTACCAGCGCAGCGAGGTGGCCCGCTGCTCGTCCTCGATCCACTCGCGTAACCAGATCGGCGCGCCCATCTTCTCGAAGAGTCGCTGGTAGATCCCGCCCGTCTGCAGCGCCTGATCGACGGCCTTGACGTAGTCCACCTTGAGCGGGCGCTGCCCGCCCTCGACGTTTCCGACGTGCGTGCCCGAATAGTTGATCAGCTTGCCGAACTCGTCCTGGCTGAGCCCACGCGCGACCCGCGCCGCCCGCAGCTCGCCGACCAGGAACTCCACGCCGTTCTTCACTGTGTCCTCACCGCTCCCTCATTCCTCCTTCAATTCGTGTGGGCCCGCCCTCCGCCACCCGCAGGGCGCCCGGTCACGCACTCAACGTCTCGTTTCGACTTCCGACCGTAACTGCGGGGCGTCCAGGCTGGAAGCACGCGACCCGGCTGGTGGAGGCGACGCCCGGCGGCCGGCTCCGCGCGGTGGCCCCGGTCGACCCGAGCCGGGGCCACCACCCCCGATCCCCCCGACAGGAGGAACCCGCATGCCGTTCCGCCTCTGGCGACCACGCCCCGGCGCGCACCGCAACCCGACCCCGTCCCACCGCTTCCGCCCCGGCTCCACGACACCGCCGCCGGACAGCCGGCCCACCCCGTCGCCAGACGGCCGGCCCACCCCGTCGCCAGACAGCCGCCCATCCCGTCGCCGGACAGCCGGCCCATCCCGTCGCCGGACAGCCGGCCCACCCCGTCGCCAGACAGCCGGCCCACCCCGCCACCTGACAGTCGATCCGTTCCCGGCCAGCGGCGGCCATCCGTCGACTCCCGGAACGCGTCCCCCGCGTGGGCGGGGCAGCCCACCGTCGCGTATCCCGTCGTCGGGCGCGCCGGATGGCTCACGCCGGCCCAGACCTGGCGGGCCAACAGGGGCCGTTGGTGACCCGGATCGTCCCCCACCAGCCGATGCGGCCGCTCTGGCGCTGCCGCAACTGCGGCGCGGAGTGGCCCTGCCAGCCGGCCCGCCTCGTCCTGCTGACCGAGTACCGCAACGACCGCACCGCGCTGCTCGTCTACCTGAGCACGCTGATGGCCGAGGCCGCCGAGCACCTCGCCGCGCTCAACGGCCACGCCCGCCCGGCCAACCTGCACGACCGGTTCCTGAACTGGGCGAGAGCCCGTTGAGGGCCGGCCGGCCGGTGAACGTTGGCAGCTCAGCTACTCGACACACCGGGAAAGGTGCCGCTGGGCTGCCAACGTTTCGCGGAGGTGAGCGCCGCCCGAGACGAAGCGATCAGTCGCCGTCGCCCCAGCCCAGTCCGCCGAGGCCGGCGGCGTGGTGGAAGCCGGGGTGGCCGGTCACGTCGGCGCAGCGCTCACCGTCCGGGCCGCGCGCCCCGCAGAACAGCCGCTCGGCCAGGTGCCAGGCGTCGGCCGGGGAGAGCGCGGCGGCGCCGAGCGCCAGCTCGGGGCGCAGCAGGCTCAGCCCCTCGGCGTACGCGACGGCCAGCTCCCGGGCCCGGTCGGCGCCGTCGGCCTCGAAGCCGAGGTGGACGGTGAAGTGGCGCGGCGGACGTCGTTGCGGCCGGGACGGGGCGAGGAGCGGGACGTCCGGCCGCCCGACGCCTTCGTTCGCCCGGCCCGCAGCCAGCCCGTTGACCATCAGCCGCTGGCGCCAGTACCCCGACCCGTTCGCCCGCATGTGTCCTCCCCGTCCCGCTCGTGACCTGGCGTCAGGGGCCGACCCGGCGGCCGGCCCCGCGACCAGACAACCAGCCGCCGGCCGCCCTGGGAGGGGCCAGCAGGAGTCGCGCTGGCCCCTCCCAGGGCGGGCCGACCCGTCGGATGATGGAGGATTTTCAGTCGGCGACCACGAGGGCCTGCGGGGCGGCCTGCTTCATCCGGGTACGCAGCCACTTGAGCTGCGTCGCCGTCTCGCCCTCGCAGGCGCGCACCACGGCCAGCAGCTCCTCGTCGCGGGCCCCGTACGCGGCCTGGCCGATCACCGTCCAGGAGATGTCGCACTCGGCGGCCATCAGGTACACGTCCTGGAGGTCCCGCAGCAGCCCGATGCCGCCCGTCCGGGTGCCCCGGAACAGCTCGGAGTGCAGCCGGTCCGGCTCGGCCGGGGCCTCCTCGGCGTACCGGCGGGCGAACGGGTCGAGCCGCTGGGCGTGCTGCCGGCACTGGGCGGCCAGCCGCTGGCAGAGGTGGTGGACGTCCATCTCGTCGCCGTGCGCGGACGCGACCTCGTCGTACGCGTCGGCGAGCCGGAGCTGGGCCCGGTGCAGCAGTCCGAGATAGTGCGCCAGGTGCACGTCAGGACCCTTCCGTCGTCGACGTCGCCTCGGCCGCCGGGCCGCCCACCGTGGCGGGCACGGCCGCGCCCGCCACGGGGGCGCTGCCGCCGACCGTGGGCGCCGGGGCGGGGCGCCCGCCCGAGTCGCCCTCGCGGACCAGCCGGACCGCGGCGACCTTGAAGATCGGCTGCTTGGACACCGGGTCCCAGGCGGTGATCGTCAGCTCGTTCGCCGCCCGGTCCGGCTCGGCGTCCTTGGCGTCCCAGTAGCCGTAGTGGAAGGGCACGAAGACCACGCCGGGGCGTACCCCGCACACGCGGGCCCGGGCGCGGACGACGCCGCGCGGCGACTCGAGCCGGACCCGGTCCCCCTCCCCCACGCCGAGCCGGTCGGCGTCGGCCGGGTTGACCTCGACCCAGACCTCGGGCGCCGCGTGCACGAGCTGGGTGGCCCGGCCGGTCTTCGTCCGGGTGTGGAACTGGTAGACGGTCCGGCCGGTGGTGAGCAGCAGCGGGTACTCGTCGTTCGGCACCTCCGGCGACGGCTGGTACGGCGTGGCGTGCAGGAACGCCCGCCCGCGCGGCTCCTTCGCGCGGTACTCGTCCGGCAGCAGCTCCGCGCCGGTGGCCAGGTCCTGCCCGTACGTCTCGCAGTAGTCCGGGTCGGTGTTGAACACGCCGTCGGTGTAGAGCCGCTCGGTGCCGTCGGGGTGCTCCGAGTTGCACGGCCACTGGATGCCGCCGCCGCGCAGCCGCTCGTACGCGATGCCGGTGTAGTCGCACGGCCGGCCCCGCGAGCACTCCTTCCACGCCTCGAACGCCGACTCCGGGTCGGACCACGGGATCAGCGGGTTCCCGTCCCGGTCCCGGAAGTCCATCCGGCGCGCGTAGTCGAGGAAGATGTCGAGGTCGGGGCGGGCCTCGCCGGGCGGGTCGACGGCCCTGTCGGAGATGTGCACGGTCCGGTCGACGCTGGTGAACGTGCCGGTCTTCTCGCCCCAGGTGGCGGCCGGCAGCACCACGTCGGCCAGCTCGGCGGTCTCGGTCAGGAACAGGTCCTGCACCACCAGGAACAGCTCCGGCTTGGCCAGGATCCGCCGGACGCGGGCCAGGTCCGGCAGCGACACCGCCGGGTTGGTGGCCGAGATCCAGAGCAGCTTGATCGAGCCCTGCTCGGCGTACCGGAAGATCTGCATGGCGTGGGTCGGCGGCGACCAGTGCGGGATCGTGTCGACGTCGACGTTCCACAGCCGGGCCAGCTGCGCGACGTGCTCGGGGTTCTCCCAGTTGCGCAGCCCGGGCAGGTCGCCGTCGGCCCCGCACTCCCGGTTGTTCTGGGCCGTGGGCTGGCCGTTCATCTGGTACAGGCCGGCGCCGGGGCGGCCGAGCATCCCCCGGATCAGGTGCAGGTTGCTCACCGCGCAGCTCGCCGCGGTCGCCTGGTTGGACTGGTAGAACCCCTGCAGGACGGTGGAGAGCAGCCGGTCGCAGGTGCCGAGCAGCTCGGCGGCGGCCGCCACGTCGCGGGCCGGCACGTCGCAGATCTCCGCCACCCGGCGTACGGGGTAGTCCTCGACCACCCGGCACAGCTCCTCGAAGCCGACCGTGTGCGCCCGCACGTACGCCTCGTCGTACCAGCCGCGCCGGATCAGCTCGCGCAGCAGGCCGTTGAGCAGGGCGAGGTTGGTGCCGTTGCGGGCGGCCAGGTGCACGTCGGCCTCCCGGGCCACGGGGGTGGCGCGGGGGTCGACGGCGAGCATGGCCGGCGGGTTCGGGCCGCGCCGCCGGTCCAGCATCCGCATCCAGAGCACCGACTGGGTCTCGGCGACGTTGTGTCCCCACAGCGCCATCGCGTCGCAGTGATCCACGTCGGTGTACGACCCGGGCTGCCCGTCGGTGCCGAAGGACGCCTTGAGCGCGGAGGCGGCGGTGGCGGTGCAGAGCCGCGTGTTGCCGTCCATGTGCGGGGTGCCGATCCCGGCCTTCCCGATCACCGACAGCGTGTAGTACTCCTCCAGGAAGAGCTGGCCGGAGGTGTAGAAGCCGAAGTGTCCCCACCCGCCGGGGCCGGCGAGCAGCTCCGTCGAGCGGGCCACGATCCGGCCCATCGCCGTGTCCCAGTCGGTCTCGACGAGGCGGTCGCCCTCGCGCACCAGCGGGTGGCGCAGCCGGTCCGGGCTGTGGTTGGCCTGCCAGCCGTACAGGTCCTTGACGTCGAGGCGGCCGTGGTTGATCCGGTCGGACGGCCGCCCGCGTACGCCGACGATCCGGCCGTCGTGCACGGCGATGTCCATCGCGTCGCCGTTGGAGTGCAGGATCGACGCCGACGGCACCCAGCGGTCGACGTCCGCGTCGGTGTGCCCGTCGGCGAGGAACGTGTCCACCCGCGCCGGCCAGGACTCACCCGGCCCGTACGGGGTGCGCGGCCCCCACGGGTCCGCGATCCGGTCCACCACCGTCACTCCTCCCTCCATGTCGCCGCCCGGCCGGAGCCCGGCGCGTCGGGCGACTGCCACAGCGGCATGCGTCGGCCGGTGGCCCGGTTGAACAGCAGGTCGACCAGCGTCACCAGCACCACGGCCGCGGCCGCGACGACGAGCTGGCCGGGGGTGTGCAGCAGCCCCAGGCTGACGATCAGTGTGGTCGCTCCGGCCGGCGGATGTGCCGCTTTGAGCAGCACGAGCACGAGCGAGGTGACCGCCAGCGAGCCGACCGCGGCGACGATCCGGAGCCCGGTGACGCCCTCCTGGAACGCCGAGGGCCGGTCGGTCAGCCCGGTCGCCACCAGCAGGGCGTACCCGGCGAGCAGGGCGACGAGGTGGCCGATGACCGTGTTGCGGGGAGACGCCTGGGGCTTCTCGGGCTGCTCGACGTGCAGCATGATCGCCGGGCCGAGGCTCGGGAGGAGCCAGGGCTGCCGGGTCAGCAGGGCGACGGTGCCGGCCACCACCACGGCGACGACGGCACCGCCGAACGCGCGCGCACCCTCGGCGGCGGGAGAGGGCGGCTCGTCGGTCTCGTGCGGCATAGCGGCTGATATACCCGGCGCGCGGCGGGCCAACCCGGGCCGGCGAGGGACCGGCGGCAAACGAAGCGGGCGGGCAGAACCCGGCCCGGGGCGGCCGGCGCGAGACGCCCGGGCCGGCGGCCGACAGGAAGCGGCCGGGCCGGGCGGCGGAAGTGGCCGGGCCGGGCGGCGGAAGTGGCCGGGCCGGGCGGCGGAAGTGGCCGGGCCGGGCGGCGGAAGTGGCCGGGCCGGGCGGCGGAAGTGGCCGGGG
>NZ_JBICUP010000028.1:0-22926 GCF_043198215.1 Micromonospora sp. NPDC048830 | reverse complement strand
CCGGGCCCGCGAGGGGTGGCCGCGGGCCCGGCCCGGAGTCGGGGTGCGAGGCGGTCAGGCCGCCGCCGGGTGCAGGACGGTACGCAGGCAGCCCTCCCTCTTCTGCTGGAACAGCTCGTAGCCGCGCACCCCCTGCTCCAGCGGCAGCGGATGGGTCGCCAGGTAGCCGGGGTCGATCTCGCCGGCGGCGAGCCGGTCCAGCAGCATCGGAATGTACCGCTGGGCGTGCATCTGCCCCATCCGCAGCACCAGCGCCTTGTTCATGGCCGCGCCGAGCGGGAACTTGTCCACCAGGCCGGCGTAGACGCCGACGATGCTCACCGTCCCGCCCTTGCGGCAGGCCATGATCGCCTGCCGGACGGCGGTGGGCCGGTCGGTGGTCAGCCGGGCCGCCTGCTTGGACCGGTCGTACGCGTGGACCGGGCCGACGTCGTGGGCCTCCATGCCGACGGCGTCGATGCAGGCGTCCGGGCCGCGCCCGGCGGTCAGCTCGCGCAGCGCCTCCAGCACGTCGGTCCGCGCGTAGTCGATCGTCTCGACGCCCAGCCGGTGGGCGGCCGCGTCGAGCCGCTCCGGGAGCCGGTCGATGACGATCACCCGCTCCGCGCCGAGGAGCTGCGCCGCGCGGGCGGCCATCTGTCCGACGCCGCCGGCGCCCCAGACGGCCACCACCTCGCCGCCCTTGAGCCCGCACAGGTCGGCGGCCATCCAGCCGGTGGGCATGGCGTCGGAGGCGAAGACCACCGAGTCGTCGGGTACGCCGTCGGGGACGCGGAACGCGCCGACGTCGCCGAACGGCACCCGGACGTACTCGGCGTGGCTGCCCGAGTAGCCGCCGGCCGCGTGCGAGTAGCCGATGATGCCCGCCGCGGCGTGCCCCCACAGCTTCTCCGTGAACACGGGCTGGGGGTTGGAGTTGTCGCAGAGCGAGTACTGCTCGGTGCGGCAGTACCAGCAGCCGCCGCACGCCACGACCGAGCCCACGACCACCCGGTCGCCGACCCTGGTCCGCCGTACCCCCGGCCCGGTCTCCACCACCTCGCCCATGAACTCGTGGCCGAGGATGTCGCCCTCGCGCATCGCGGGCAGGAACCCGTTGACGAGGTGCAGGTCGGACCCGCACACGCTGCTCGCCCGGACCCGGACGACGATGTCGCCGTCGGCGCGGACGGTCGGCTCCGGCACGTCGCGTACGGCCAGCCGGCCGACGCCCTCCCAGCACAGCGCCTTCACGGCCGGCCTCCCGTCGCCAGCTTCTGACGCACCCGGTCGGTGGCCCGCTCCTGCGCCGGGGTGCGCCCCGACGGGTCGTGCCGCGTCGTGATCATCTGCCCGCACTCGATCAGCGACTTCACCCGGCGCAGCGCGTCCCGCAGCCCCAGGTCGGGGTCGTGGCCGCCGGTCAGGCCGACGAGCCGGCGCACCCACCCCGCACGCCAGCGCAGCTCGGCGCGGATCTCGGTGCCCCGGTCCCGCGGGGCGGGGACCAGCTCGATCCGGCCCTGCTGCGGGTACGGGCCGTCGGTCACCCGCCAGCTCAGCTGGCCCGGGCCGTCGACAGTGAGCTCCGCCCGCCACTCGGTGCCGCCGCCGGCCGGGTCGCTGGCCACGCAGCGCCAGCGGTTCGCGTCGAGCTGCTCCAGGGTCGCCCACTCGGCGAGTGCCCGGTCGAGCCGGGTCCGGTCGGTCCAGAAGCCGATCACCGCGGCCACCGGCCGGTCGACGGTGATCCCCCGCCGGACGACGTACCAGCCGTCCCGCCGCTCGGGCTGGTGCCGGCGCCGCCGCCGGGCCACCGTCCGGCCGACGCCGGCGGCGGCGACCGCGGCGGCGCCGAGCAGCGCCCACCTCGTTGCCTTGCTGGTCATACCCGTCTCCTCCACCCGGGCGCCCGGGAATGGACCGCCCGCACCGAGCAGCGCTACCCGGCGACGCCGCCCTGAAACGACAAAACGGAGAAAGGGGCCGCGCACGCGGCGGCTCGCGGCCACTCCGACGGGCCGCGCACGCGGCGGCTCGCGGCCACTCCGACGGGCGCCGGGAGTGGCCGCGAGCCGCGGCGTGCGAGAACGGGTGCTCAGCGGCCCACGTGCTGGGCCTGGTCCTTCACGTCGTGCGCGGCGGCGCGGGTGTCGTCCTGCACCGCGTGCACGGCGTCCTGAGCGGTGGACCGCACCGCCTCCTTGGCGTGCTGGGCCGGCTCGCGCAGCTCGTCCCTCATCTCGCCCGCGAACTCGCCGAGCTTCTCCTGGACGGTCCCGGCGTGCTCGCCGGCCCGCTCCCTGACCTCGGTGGCGAGCCGCTGCTCGCGGCGGGTGGGCGGGACCAGCGAGGAGGCCAGCATGCCGACGCCGAACGCGATGAGGCCGGCGGCGAGCGGGTTGCCCTCGGACTTCTTTCGCAGCACGTGCGGCGCGCGGTGCGCGGCGTCGCCCACCGTCGAGGCCGCCGAGTGCGCCTTGTCGCTCACGGTGGCCGCGGCCGAGGAGGCACGGTCGGCCACCGCGTGCGCGGCGTGACCGGTGTTGTGGCCGTAGTCCGAAGCGGTTCCCATGACCTTGTCCCTCACATTCTGCAGCGCGTTGCGCGCCCGTTGCTTGCGGTCGTGGACGATGCGGCTCGGGCTGACCTTGTACGCCAGGGCGTCCACATCGGTGCTGAGGTTGTTGCGGGTGGCCTCGATCTCGCGGCGGATCTGGTCGGGGTCGGTGCTCATCGGGTGACTCCCTCCGGGTGGGGCTTGAGCGCGTCGGGGATCCGCTGGACGCTGTCGCTGGTCCGGGTGAGGCCACGGACGCGCCGGGCGTTCTTCCTGGCCATCGAGTAGAGGACCGCGGCGATCGCGCCCCAGAGGACGGCCACGATCAGGGCCGCCCAGCCGGCGTCCATGACGTTGGACAGCCCCGCCCACAGGGCGATCGACAGGAACAGCGCCACCATGTAGCCGCCGAAGCCGGCGCCGCCGAAGAGCCCGGCGGCCTTGCCCGCCCGCTTGCCCTCCTGGCGGATCTCGGCCTTGGCCAGCTCGACCTCCTGGCGCATCAGCGTGGACAGGTCGGTGGTCACCTGACGCAGCAGCTCGCCGACCGAGCTGCCCCGGACCTCGTCCGCGGTGTGCGGGGCGCCCGCGGGGCGGTACCCGGAGTCCACCCGGGACTCCTGCATCGGCACAGTCATGCCGCCGTCTCCCTTCGGACGCTCACCGGCGGGCGGTGCCGTTGGTCGGCACGCCGGGCAGCGGGTCGGTCTGACTCACCGGCGGCAGCGGCTGACCCGTGCCGTCCGCCGAGTCGGCGTAGCTGGTGTGCGAACGCGGGTCGGGGTAGGCGGTGCCCCGGCCGGAGTAGCCCGGGGCCGGCTCGACGTACGTGCTGGGGGTCGGGTCGAGGTAGCCGCCGGGCGGCGCCTGGTTCGGGACCCCGTTGGAGGCCGGCAGGACCGCCGTGCGCTCCGGGTCGTAGCCGTTGGTCGAGCCGTACGCCGAGTGGGCGCCGCCGTCGGACGTCGCGGCGAGGTTCCTGGTCAGCCGGCCGGCGAGCACGCCGAGCACGGCGGCACCGACGAGGAACGTGCCGGGGTTGCGCCGGGCGTACTCCTTCACCTCGGCCAGGAGCTCGCCGGGCTGGCGCTCCTCCAGCCAGCCGGCCGCGCCGTGCATCCGGTCGGCGGCCTGGTGGGCCAGCTCCGTCACCGGGCCGGACTGGCCGGAGTTCTGCGCCATCGCGCGCATCTCCTCGGCCAGCGAGCGCAGCCCGCCGGCGGCTCGGCGCTGCTGCTCACCGGCGTGGGTGGCGAGCTGGTCGCGCGTCTCGCCGTACAGGTTGCGGGCCTGCCGCGTCGCCTCGCCGACGACCTCCCGGCCCTGCTCCTTGGCCGTCTGCGCGACGGCCCCGCCCGCGTGGGCGGCCTCCGCGCCGACCTGGCGGGCCTGGTCACGGACGCCGTGGCCGTTGCTCGACTCCTGCTCGTAGGTGGGGGAGAGATCTTGGTAGGTCATGATGTCCCTTCCGCTCGCAAACTCGTCGCGGTCGTGCTGGGGGATTTGCCGGCGTTTCCCGCCGCCGGCGTCCTTTGACCTACCCCGCGCCCGGTGTTCCATGCCTGGTTCGTCGTTTCACTGCGCCGTGTGCCGGCGTGAACACAGAATGGAAAATCGCCGGCTTCCGACCGACGGGGGTGACATCGATGGCGCGTAACCGGCACGGCGGGGCGCCGGCGGGGCCGAAGCCCGCGGTGCAGTTGGCCGCCGCCCTGGTGGCCGCGGTGTTCCTCCTGATCGGCGTGCTCGGGTTCGTCCCCGGCGTCACGACGGGGTACGACGACATGACGTTCGCCGGGCACACCTCGGGCGCCAAGCTGCTCGGGGTCTTCCAGGTGTCGATCCTGCACAACGTGCTGCACCTGCTCTTCGGGCTGGCCGGGCTGGTGCTGGCCCGCAGCGTCGCCGGCTCCCGGCTCTTCCTGGGCGGCGGCGGCGCGATCTACCTCGTGCTGTGGATGTACGGCTTCGCCATCGGCTTCTCCGCCGAGCACAGCGTGGTGAACTTCATCCCGCTCAACGGCGCGGACAACTGGCTGCACCTCGGGCTCGGCTTCGGCATGCTCGCCATGGGGCTGCTGCTGTCCCACCGCGCCGGCACCGGCGAGCCGCTGGACACCCCACTCGACCGGCCCTGACCACGCCCTGCCCGGGCCTGGGAGTGAGGAAGGGCCCCCTGCCAGTGCCTACGGCACAACAGGGGACCCCTCTCGACGCCACCGGCGCCCGGGACTCGGGCGGGGCGCGCCGCGCGGGCGGTTACTCGTCGAGGTCGGCGTCGGTCTCGGCCGCGGCCTCCAGCTCGTCGGCCGGCCGCTGCCGGCGGGCCTTGCGCGCGGCGAGCCGCTCGGCCGCCCTGGGCCGGGCCGACCGCTCCTCCAGCCGTACGTCGGTGCCCCGGTTGCCGGGGATGAACTCGACGCCCGCGTAGACGGTCGGCTGCCAGTCGAACTCCCGCTCGCCGATCCGCACCAGGTCGCCGGGGTGCGCCCCCGCCTTGGCCAGCGCGTCCTCGACGCCGAGGCGGGCGAGCCGGTCGGCCAGGTACCCGACGGCCTCGTCGTTGTCGAAGTTCGTCTGCCGCACCCAGCGCTCCGGCCGCACGCCCCGGACGGTGTACGAGCCGTCCTCCTCGGCCTTGATGACGAAGCCGGCGTCGTCGACCGCCTTCGGCCGGATCACGACCCGGGTGGGCTCGGCCGGCGGGGCGGCGACGCGCGACTGCTCGACCAGCTCCGCCATCGCGTACGTCAGCTCGCGCAGCCCCTCCCGGGTCGCCGCCGACACCTCGAAGACGCGCAAGCCCCGGGCCTCCAGGTCGGGCCGGACGATCTCGGCGAGGTCCCGGCCGTCCGGCACGTCGATCTTGTTCAGCGCGACGAGCCGGGGCCGGCCGGCCAGCCCCCCGTACTCGGCCAGCTCGGCCTCGATGGTGTCGATGTCGGCGAGCGGGTCGCGGCCGGGCTCCAGCGTGGCGGTGTCGATCACGTGGACGAGCACGGCGCAGCGCTCGACGTGCCGGAGGAACTCCAGCCCGAGGCCCTTGCCGGTGGCCGCGCCCGGGATGAGGCCGGGCACGTCGGCGACGGTGAAGGTCGCCTCGCCCGCCTGGACCACGCCCAGGTTCGGCACCAGCGTGGTGAACGGGTAGTCGGCGATCTTCGGCTTGGCCGCGGAGATGACCGAGATCAGCGACGACTTGCCGGCCGAGGGGAAGCCGACGAGGCCCACGTCGGCGACGCTCTTCAGCTCCAGCACCACGTCGAGCTGGTCGCCGGGCTCCCCCAGCTCGGCGAAGCCGGGCGCCTTGCGCCGGGCGTTGGCCAGCGACGCGTTGCCCCGGCCGCCCCGGCCGCCCCGGGCCGCTTCGAAGGTGGTGCCGGCGCCGACCATGTCGGCCAGCACCTCGCCGTCCGGGGTCTGCACGACGGTGCCGTTGGGCACCTTGATCACCAGGTCGCGCCCGTTCGCGCCGTCCCGGTTCGAGCCCGCGCCGCCCCGGCCGTTCTCGGCCTTGATGTGCGGGCGGAAGTGAAAATCGAGCAGGGTGTGCACCTGCGGGTCGACGACCAGCGTCACGCTGCCGCCGTGCCCGCCGTTGCCGCCGTCCGGCCCACCGAAGGGCTTGAACTTCTCCCGGTGGATCGAGACACAACCGTGCCCGCCGTCGCCGGCCCGCAGATGCAGGACGACCCGGTCCACGAACATCGTCACGTCGTCAATCCTTCCAGCGAGGCCACCCCCGCACGAGAAAAAGCGAAGCGGGCCGGGACCCGAGGTCCGCGGCCCGCTTCGCCGGCAGGCTACTGCTGCGGCACGATGCTGACGGTCTTGCGACCGCGCTTGGTGCCGAACTGGACCGCACCGGCCGCCAGCGCGAACAGCGTGTCGTCGCCGCCACGGCCGACCAGGTCACCGGGGTGGAACTTGGTGCCACGCTGACGGATGATGATCTCACCCGCGCTGACGACCTGACCACCGAAGCGCTTCACGCCGAGCCGCTGGGCCGCGGAGTCACGGCCGTTACGCGAGCTGGACGCACCCTTTTTGTGAGCCATCTGAGGACGACCTACTTCCCGCTGGAGATGCCGGTCACCTTGACCTGGGTCAGCGGCTGGCGGTGACCCTGGCGCTTGTGGTAGCCGGTCTTGTTCTTGAACTTGTGGATCCGGATCTTCGGGCCCTTGGTGTGCGCGGCGATCTCACCGGACACCGAGACGTTGGCGAGCTTGGCCGCGTCGGTCACCAGGTCGTCACCGTCGACGAGGAGCACCGCGGTGAGCTGCACCGCGTCGCCGGGGGCACCGACGAGCTTCTCGACCTCGATCACGTCGCCCTCGGCGACCTTGTACTGCTTGCCGCCGGTCTTGACGATCGCGTACATCGGAGGCGGACTCCCTGTCGTTGAGGCTGCTGGCGGTCGTTCCCTCGGCGGCTCGCCGGGTAGCAGAGGCACGGCGGCGCGGGCACGCGGGAACTCGGCACACAAAAGTGCGCCGCAAGATAGCGTACGCCATCGGTGGGCCGCCGCCCAAACCGGCCTCCCCGTTCCGACTGCCGCCGGTCGCGCCGCCGACTGCGCAAGCCGCGTCGCCGCCGGTCGCGTGAGGATCCTTCCTCGCCCCCTCAGCAGAGCTGGTCGAGGCGCTGCTGGAGCCGGTCCAGCTCCTCCTCGTCGATGGCCTCCACGTCGGTGCCGAGCATGCCGACCTCGCTGGCCAGGTCGGCCAGGAGCGTACGCAGCTGCAGGTCGGTGGCCCGGCTCGACTGCTGCCGCAGGGCGGCCCGCCAACCGGCCAGCGCCGCCTCGGCCCGGCCACGGGCGGCCTCCGCCGTCGCGCTGTCGTTCGCGCCGACCGCCCCAAGCATCGCGCCCAGCTCCGCCACGTACGTCCGCACGGCCGCCTCGGTCGCCTGCTGGGCCGCGGCGCAGACCTCCGGGCCGTTCCCCCCGGCGGGAGCCGGTGACCCGCCGCCCGCCCCCGGTGTGGCGCCGGGCCCCGTGGACCCGGCCTCGACGGCGACACCGTCGGAGCCGGCGCGCTCCGGGGAACAGGCGACGCCGCCGGCCAGGGCGGCCACGGCGACCGTGAGGGCGAGCAGACCACGCATACTTCTCTCCTGACCGGGGTGGCGATCGTAACCGGCCGCGGGACGCGACAGGACCCCTTTCGCCGTGCTGTTGCCGGGAAAGGGGTCCTGCGAAACGCGCGGCTGGTCAGCCGGTCACGGGCGGGTACGCCGGCGGGCGCCGCCGCGGCGGGACCGGCGCCGGCCCAGGGCGCCCTCGCCGCCCTCGCCGCCGTCGGCGTCATCGCCCAGGGCGTCCGGGTCGTCGGCCCCGGCGAGCCGGGCGGACTCGCCCCGCTGGCTGTCCGCCACGGCCGGGGCCGCCGCGGTGTCCGTCTCGTACCGGGACAGGTCGTAGCCCATCGTGTCGTGGTAGTCGTCCGCCACGGCGGCGGGGCCGCTGTCGGTGGGGGCCTCGACCACCTCGACCACCGCGCGCTCCGGGGCGGCGCTCTTGCGGGCCCGCCGCCGGGACGCCGTCGCGGCGACCTGCTCCGTCGGGGCGGGCGGCGGGACGGCGGAGGCGACCGCCTTGACCTTCTCCCCCGCGCCCTGGCGCGGCTTCTCCGGCACGGGCTCGGTGTGGATGACCACGCCACGGCCCTTGCAGCAGTCGCAGGTCTCGCTGAACGCCTCCAGCAGCCCCGCGCCGATCCGCTTGCGGGTCATCTGCACCAGGCCGAGCGAGGTGATCTCGGTGACCTGGTGCTTGGTGCGGTCCCGGCCCAGGCACTCGGTGAGCCGGCGCAGCACCAGCTCGCGGTTCGACTCCAGCACCATGTCGATGAAGTCGATCACCACGATGCCGCCGATGTCGCGCAGCCGGAGCTGGCGGACGATCTCCTCGGCGGCCTCCAGGTTGTTCCGGGTGACCGTCTCCTCGAGGTTGCCGCCCGCGCCGGTGTACTTGCCGGTGTTCACGTCGACCACGGTCATCGCCTCCGTCCGGTCGATCACCAGGTGACCGCCGGAGGGCAGGAAGACCTTGCGGTCGAGGCCCTTGAGGATCTGCTCGTCGATCCGGTACTCCGCGAAGACGTCACTGGTGCCGACGTACCGGCGCAGCCGCGGGACCAGGTCCGGGGAGACGTGCGAGAGGTACGACTCGACCGTCCCGTACGCCTCGTCGCCCTCGATCACCAGCTCGCGGAAGTCCTCGTTGAAGAGGTCCCGCACAACCCGGATGACCAGGTCCGGCTCCTCGTAGAGCAGCACCGGGGCACCGCCCTCGGCCGCCTTGGCCTGGATGTCCTCCCACTGGGCCTGCAACCGCTTGACGTCGCGGGCCAGCTCGTCCTCGCTGGCCCCCTCGGCGGCCGTCCGCACGATCACGCCCGCGCCGTCCGGGACGAGCTTCTTGAGCACGTCGCGCAGCCGCTTGCGCTCGGTGTCGGGCAGCTTGCGGCTGATGCCGGAGGCGTTGCCGTTCGGCACGTACACCAGGTGCCGGCCGGAGAGCGCGATGTGGCTGGTCAGCCGGGCGCCCTTGTGCCCGATCGGGTCCTTGGTGACCTGCACCAGCACCGAGTCTCCGGACTTGAGCGCCTGCTCGATCGAGCGGGCCCGCCCCTCCAGGCCGGTGGTGTCCCAGTTGACCTCGCCCGCGTACAGGACGGCGTTGCGGCCGCGCCCGACGTCGACGAAGGCCGCCTCCATGCTCGGCAGGACGTTCTGCACCTTGCCCAGGTAGACGTTGCCGGCCATGGTGCCGGAGGAGTTGCGGCTGACGTAGTGCTCGACCAGCACGCCGTCCTCCAGGACGGCGATCTGGATGCGGTCGCCGCGCTGGCGCACCGCCATCACCCGGTCGACCGCCTCCCGCCGGGCCAGGAACTCCGACTCGCTCAGGATCGCCGGGCGGGTCCGCCGCTGCTCCCGGCCGTCCCGGCGGCGCTGGCGCTTGGCCTCCAGCCGGGTCGAGCCGGAGACGCCCTGCACCTCGTCGACCGCCCGGCGCGGCTCGCGGATCTTCACGACCGTGGGGACGCCGTCCTCGGCGGCGCCCTCGATGTCCCCCGTCCCGCGCCGACGCCGACGCCGACGGCGGCGGGTCATCCCGTCCCCGATCTCCTCGCCCTCTTCCTCGCCCTCGACCTCGGGGGCCTCCCCCTCGGCCTGGACGGCCTCCTCGGGCTCCTCCTCCTCGGCCTCCTCGGCGCCGCCCTTGCCCCGGCCGCGGCCGCGGCGGCCGCGGCGGCGGCGACGCCGGGCGAGGGTCTCCTCGTCGTCTTCTTCCTCCTCCTCGGCGGTCTCCTCCGCCTCGGCGGTGGGCTCCTCCTCGGCCGCCACGATCTCGGCCGCCACGATCTCGACCGGCTCGGCCTCGCGACGACCCCGCCGGCGCCGGCGGGGCGCCTCCGGCAGCTCCTCGGCGGGTTCCTCCTCGCTCGCGAGGGGAACCACGACCCGGGTGTGCTCCTCCGGCTGCGGGGCCATGAAGAGAACGGTCGGCGCGGACAGGGCGGCACGCCGCCGCCGCGTCTTCGGCGCGGGCTCCGCTGCCAGCTCGGGCGCAGGCTCGGCGCCGGTGACGGCCGCGCCGGGCGACACCTCGCCGGGGCGGTTCGCCGTGCCGTCGGGTGCGGGCTGGGCGGCACTGGCCTCCGGGGACTCGGCGGCCTCCTCCGTACCGATGGTCTCCTCGGCCTCCCCCGCCGCGGGCTCCTGCCCGTCGGCGGCCGGGACGCCCGGGGCCGGCTCGGCGGCCGGCAGCTCGGCGGCGCCGGCGGCCTGCCCGGCGCTGGGCTCGGGCGCCTCCGGCGCCTCGACGGCCGGCTCGGCCGGGACCTCCGCGGCGGGCGCGGCGGCCTTGCGGCGGCGGGTCCGGGTCACCTTCACCGGGGGTACGACCTCGTCGGACGCCGGCTCGGCGCCGGCCGCCACGACCGGCTCCTCGGTCGCCTTCGCGGTGGTCGCCTTGCGGCGGCGGCGCGTGGTCTTCGGCGCCTCCTCCAGCTCGCCGGCGATGGGGGCGAGCACCTCGGCCTGGGGGGCCTCCCCGCTGGTCGACCCGGCGGCGGTGGACGCCTCCACCGGGGCCTCGGTCTGCTCCGGCTGGTTCAGCGGGGCCCGCCGACGGCTGGCCCGCTTCCGCGCCGGCGCGGCCGGGGCCTCGGCGGCCGGGCCCGCCGCGCCGGTCGCGGCGCCGATCGGCGCCGTGCCCTCGCTGGTCGCGCCGCCCGCGGCGGCCCCGCCGGCCTCGGTGGTGTTACGGTCAGCGGCCTCGTTTGCCGGCTGGGAGCCGGTCCGTTCGCCGCCCTCGGGCTCGTTCTCGAGCATGGACGTTCTCCAGTTCTGGCTGCCCCGGGCGCGGGTGAGCGCTGCCACGCAGGGTCGCCGCAAAAGTGTTTCCGCCGGGCGCGCGGAACGCGCGACCGCCGAAGTCTGCCTGCCCGAGCGCTGACCGTCGGTCAGCGCTCATCCGATGGTTGCCCCGCCGCGGTCCGCGTCCAACGGATCCACGATCGCGCCCTGCGCGGTCAGCGTGCCCTGCGCCAGCCGGATCACCCGTGGGGAGACCGGCGGCTCCAGGTCGGCCACCACGCGGAGGCCGGAAAGGACGTCATCGGGTCGTACGGACGGGGTGACCTGCCGCACGACCAGTTCGAGTATCGCACACGGTACGGCCACCGCCCCGGAAGGTGTCTCCGGAGCGGACACGACATCGATCCGCTCGACCGCTGCCCGGGCGTCGAAGGTGCGCCGGCCCTGCTTGGTCATGCGCTCGACCACCACCTCGTCGGCGGCGGTGAAGGCGGCCACCGCCCGCTCCAGCGTGGCCGCGTCCAGTTCGGGCAGCTCGATCCGCCAGTACGACGCCTCGATCCGGTCGGCGAGGCTGCCGCCGCCGGCGACGACGGCGTCGAGCACGTCGAGGCCGGGCGAGAGCGCGGCGTCCAGCGCCGCCCGGAGCTGGCCCGGGTCGACCGGCTCGCGCAGGCCGATCTCCAGGTACTCGGCCTCGCTGGCGACCCCCGTCGGGGCGGCGCTGGCGTAGGAGATCTTGGGGTGCGGGGTGAAGCCCTGCGAGAAGGCGACCGGGACGTTGGCCCGGCGCACCGCCCGCTCGAACGCCCGGGCGAAGTCGCGGTGCGAGGTGAACCGCAGCGGCCCACGCTTGGCGTACCGGATGCGGACCCGCTGGACGACCGGGGCCTGACCGCCCTCCGGCTGTGGTTTCTTACTGATCGTCGTGCTCCTCGGAAGTCGTCACCGGTTGATCATGGGGCCATTGTCGCGACAGGGCGTGACGATGACAACACCTCGGCGACCAACACGGTGCGCGGCGGACGGCGCGCGGCCGCCCGCCGCCGGGCGTCACTGCTGGGCGCCGGTGGGTACCCGCAGGCCGGTGCCGTTGATCGGGGTGAGCGGAAGCAGCTTCTGACCGGTGGGCCCGATCTGGATCTCGGTGTCCATCGACGGGCAGACGCCGCAGTCGAAGCACGGGGTCCACCGGCAGTCGTCCTGCTCGTACTCCGACATGGCGTCCTGCCAGTCCTGCCAGAGCCAGTCCTTGTCCAGGCCCGAGTCCAGGTGGTCCCAGGGCAGGACCTCCAGCTCCTCGCGCTCCCGGGTGGTGTACCAGTCGAGGTCCACGCCGAAGGCCGGCAGCACCTCCGCCGCGGCGTCCACCCAGCGCTGGTACGAGAAGTGCTCGCTCCAGCCGTCGAACCGGCCGCCGTTCTCCCAGACCCTCCGGATCACCGCGCCGACCCGCCGGTCGCCCCGGGACAGCAGGCCCTCGATCAACGACGGCTCCCCGTCGTGGTACCGGAAGCCGATCGCCCGGCCCAGCGAGCGGTCGGCGTTGATCGCCTGCTTGAGCAGCCTGAGCCGGCCGTCGATGACCTCCGGCCGCTCCATCGGCGCCCACTGGAACGGGGTGTGCGGCTTCGGCACGAACCCGCCGATCGAGACGGTGCAGCGGATGTCCTTGCTGCCGGTGGCCGCCCGGCCGGCCCGGATCACCTCGTGCGCCATGTCCGCGATCTCCAGGACGTCGGCGTCGGTCTCGGTGGGCAGGCCGCACATGAAGTACAGCTTCACCTGCCGCCAGCCGTTGCCGTACGCGGTGACCACGGTGCGGATGAGGTCTTCCTTCGACACCATCTTGTTGATCACGCGGCGGATCCGCTCCGACCCGCCCTCCGGCGCGAAGGTCAGGCCCGTGCGCCGGCCGTTGCGCGACAGCTCCTGGGCCAGCTCGATGTTGAACGCGTCCACCCGGGTCGACGGCAGCGACAGCGACACGTTCGTGCCCTCGTACTGCTGGGCGAGGCCGGAGCACATGTCGCCGATCTCGGAGTGGTCGGCCGACGACAGCGACAGCAGGCCCACCTCGTGGAAGCCGGAGAACGCCAGCCCCTGCCGCACCATCTGCCCCACAGTGGTGATCGAGCGCTCCCGCACCGGGCGGGTGATCATGCCCGCCTGGCAGAACCGGCAGCCCCGGGTGCAGCCCCGGAAGATCTCCACCGCGTACCGCTCGTGGACCGTCTCGGCCAGCGGCACGAGGGGCTTCTTCGGGTACGGCCAGGCGTCCAGGTCCATCGTCGTGCGCTTGTGCACCCGGAACGGCACGTCCGCCCGGTTCGGCACGACCCGCTGGATGCGGCCGTCGGGCAGGTAGTCCACGTCGTAGAAGCGCGGCACGTACACGCTCTCGGTGCGGGCCAGCCGCAGCAGCAGCTCGTCCCGGCCGCCCGGGCAGCCCTCGGCCTTCCACTCCCGGACGATCGCGGTGATCTCCAGGACCGCCTCCTCGCCGTCGCCGAGGACGGCGGCGTCGACGAAATCGGCGATCGGCTCCGGGTTGAACGCGGCGTGGCCGCCCGCCACGACCACCGGGTCGGCGTCGGTGCGGTCGGCGGCGAGCAGCGGGACGCCGGCCAGGTCGATCGCGGTGAGCAGGTTGGTGTAGCCCAGCTCGGTGGAGAAGGAGACGCCGAACACGTCGAAGTCGCGCACCGAGCGGTGGGCGTCGACGGTGAACTGCGGCACGCCGTGGGCGCGCATCAGCCGCTCCAGGTCCGGCCAGACCGCGTACGTCCGCTCGGCGAGCACGTCGGGCAGCTCGTTGAGGACCTCGTAGAGGATCTGCACGCCCTGGTTCGGCAGGCCGACCTCGTACGCGTCGGGGTACATCAGCGCCCACCGCACGGTCGCCGACTCCCAGTCCTTGACGACCGCGCCCAGCTCGCCACCGACGTACTGGATGGGCTTGGTCACCTGGGGCAGCAGCGCTTCGAGCCGGGGCCAGACGGACTCGCCCGCGGCGGGCCGCGGCATGGTGGACGGGACGCTCATGATGCCCAAGGGTACGCGGCCCTCCGGCGCCGGCCCTCAAGGGCACAACTTCACCGAAGATGCTGACTCAAGCGCCACGCAGGGCGCAGTTTCAGCGAACTTGTTCGGATCTTGGGCCACCTGTTCCGTGTCGCCCGGAGCCGTGCCGGGAGCCCTCGGCCGACCGGGATCGCCGTCGCTGGCCCGCCGGTACTAACCTCGGACCGGCGCGAGAGGAGAATGCCGCGATGCCGCACCCGCAGCCGGGAGCAGACCGGCCGGCCGACGGGGGCACCCCGGCCGGCGGCCGGGACCGGGATCCGGCGGTCGACGAGGAGTCGACGCCCTCCCCCGTACCGTCGACCGACCCGCCCCAGCCGGGCCGGGCGGACGCCGCCGAACCTGCCCCGGACGCCTCCCCGGACGAGCCGGGCGCAGGCACGCCGGACGGCGTGGCCGGCCCGGAACCGACAAAGGTCGACGGCGCACCCCCGTCCCCTGTTGCCGCTGCGGCACCCGAGCCAACCAAGATCGACTCCCCGCCACCGGCCTCCGGCACGGCGCCCGAGCCGACCGAGGTCGAGGCCACATCCCCCGCCGCCGCTACCGGGCCCGAGCCGACCAAGGTCGACGCCAGACCGTCCCCGGCCGGCAGCGACGCGCCCGAGCCGACCAAGGTCGACGCCAGACCGTCCCCGGCCGGCAGCGACGCGCCCGAGCCGACCAAGGTCGACGCCAGACCGGATCGGACGACCGTCGACCCCGAACCGCCCGCGCCGCGCTGGAGCGGGTCCGCCCCGGTCCCGCCGCCACCGCCGCGCCGCCGGAGCTGGGGCGAGTCGGCGGAGCCCACCCCGCCCCCGCCCGCGCCGGTCGGGCACGGCCCGTTGCCGCCGCCGGAGAGCCAGGTCCCGGTGGACCCGTGGGCCGGGGTGGACACCGGCAGCTGGGACCTGCACGGCGTCGAACTGCCGCCGCTGCCCCCGCCGCCGCCGACGCCGCCGACGCGCCCGTATTCGACGCCGACGCCGCCCACGCGCCCGTATCCGGCGCCGGCCGTCCACCCGGTCACGCCGCCGCAGCCGGCCCGCCCGGTGTCCCCGCCACCGGCCCTGTACCCGGTCTCCCCGCCGCCCGTGGCCCGGCCGGTCTCGCCGCCGCCGGCCCTGTACCCGGTCTCCCCGCCGCCCGTGGCCCGGCCGCTGCCGCCGGCACCGGCTCACCCGCCGGCACCGGCTCACCCAGTGCCCGCGCCGCCGGCCCGGCCGCCGAAGCAGCGCCGGGCCGCCCCGCCGGTCGCGCCGCCGCCCGGGCCCCAGGCGCCCTCCGGGTACGCCAAACCCCGCCGGCGCCGCCGGCGCTGGCCGTGGGTGCTGCTGCTCAGCATCGCCTGCTGCTGCGGCTGCCCGGCGTACTGGGCCAAGCCGATGTGGGAGCAGTACCCGGCGGACGCCGCGCTGCCGCAGCGGATCGACGACCTGACGCTGCGCGACGACGCCCGCAGCCGGGCCGCGGCGAAGGAGCTGGAGGCCGAGGTACGCGAGACCTACCTGCTGGCGGAGGACATCTTCGCCGGGGTCTACGCCTCGTCGACGGGCAAGCCGGTGACGGTGTTCGGCGGCACGGGGTTCCGGATCAGCCCGGAGAGCGACGCCGACGACGAGATGGCCCGGCTGAAGGAATCCTTCCAGCTCGGGGAGTCGCAGGTGGTGGAGACGAACGTGCGGGGCCGGTTCGAGCGCTGCGCCGTCGGCGCCTCCGAGAACCGGGACGTGGTGGTCTGCACCTCGGTCGACCACGGCAGCCTCACCACGGGCGTGTTCATCCAGCTCTCCGTGGACGACAGCGCCCGGCTGCTGAAGAGCATGCGCGCGCAGATCATCACCCGGGACGGGACCGCCGCCGCGAGCTGACGCCGGTGACCCGCCCAGCGGGCCACCGGCACTTGGAGAATTTCTCGCCTCCACCTGACGCGGAACCGGTTACCGGGTCACAATCGGGACTGGGCGACCAGGCGATCCACCTGCGCACGGAGACGTACGCCGAGGGGCTGCGCCGGGTCCGCGAACCGCTGGAGGTGTGCCACCCCACCTCGCGGCGGGCGCTGGAGTTCGTCCGGGGCCGCGACGGGGTGACCGTGCTGCCGGCCCGGGGCTTCGTCACCGGCCTGGACGACTTCGCCGACTGGGCCGACGCGCGCCGGGGTGCGCTGCGGATGGGAGGCGTTCTACCGCTTCGCCCGGCAGCACCACCAGGTGCTGGTCGAGGGCGACGAGCCGGTCGGCGGGCGGTGGAGCCTGGACCCCGAGAACCGGCAGCCGCCGCCGAAGGAGGGCCGGCTCGACGTCCCGCCCCCGCCGATGCCGAAGGAGGACGACATCGACGCCGAGGTCCGCGCCGGCCTCGACCGGTGGGAACGGGAGGGCGTCCGGTTCGTCGGCCGGGACGGGCCCCGCCGGTGCCCGGCCACCGGCAGGGAGGCGAAGGCCCGGCTGCGGCACTTCCTGAAGCACCGGCTGGCGTCGTTCGGCCCGTACGAGGACGCGATGCTCTCCACCGATCCGTGGCTCGCGCACAGCATGCTCTCCTCCAGCAGCTGGAACGCCTCACCGACGTCGCCGAGGTCGTCGCGCAGGAGAGGGAGCGCGGCAGCGACCCGCCGTGACGAGAGCCGCCAGGCCCAGACCCCGGACGCCGGGCTCAGACCCCGACCGGTGGCTCGCCGGCGACCGGCGCCTTGGCGCGCGGCGGGGCGTACCGCGGGACGTACTCCTGACCGGTGAGCTTCTGGATCTCGCTCATCACCTCGTCGGTCATCTCCCGCAGCGAGGTCCGGTCGCCGGCGCGGTCGGTGAAGTCCAGCGGCTTGCCGAACCGCACGATGATCTCGGCCTTGCCCGGTCGGGGCACCCGCACCCCGATCGGCTGGGCCTTGTCGGTGCCGATCATGCCGACCGGGATGATCGGCACGCCGGCGGCCACGGCGAGCCGGGCCGCTCCCGTACGCCCGCGGTAGAGCCGGCCGTCCGGCGAGCGCGTGCCCTCGGGGTAGACGGCGACCAGGTCACCGGCCTTGAGCACGGGGATCGCCGCGTCGAACGCCGACAGCGCCGCCCGCCCGCCGGCCCGCTCGACCGGGATCGCCCCCAGGCCGGTGAGCACGAACTTGGAGAACGCGCCTTTCAGGCCGGTGCCCTTGAAGTACTCCGACTTGGCCCAGAACGCCAGGTGCCGGGGCACGACCGTACCGAGGAAGAGCTCGTCGGCGACGGAGAGGTGGTTGCCCGCGAAGATGGCCCCGCCGGTCTCCGGGATGTGCTCCAACCCCTCCACGGTCGGTCGGAAGGCCAGCCGGAGCGTGGGGCCCACGGTGTGCTTGCCGATGGTGTAGAGCAGCGGCACTGGTCCTCCGGCGGTCGTGCTGGTACGGGCGCTGTCACGTTAGCCGACGCCGCCACGCCGGCCCGAGCGGGTGTTACGCGACCCACCCCGCGAGCGTCCCGGCGCTGGCGGGCGTCGGCGGTGGTCAGGAGGGGCCCCCTCCCGGAGGGAGTCCCTCCTGACATCTCATACCCTGCGGACGGCCACCGTCACAGGTTCGCCCTCGCCGACCTCGCCCGCGAAGCCGTCGACGCCGTCGGCGAAGTCGACCGTCTCGGCCAGCACCTCCCCGGCGACGAAGTCGCGGTACGCCGACACCGCGGCCCGCACCTCTTCGGACGCCGACAGCGCCACCACGATCCGGTCCGACACGTCCAGGTCGGCGTCCCGGCGGGCCTGCTGCACCACCCGGACGACGTCCCGGGCCAGCCCCTCGGCGGCCAGCTCCGGGGTGACCTCGGTGTCCAGCACCACCACGCCCTCGCCGCCGGGCAGCGGCGCGGAGTGTTCGGCGTCGGCGGCGACCAGGCGCAGCTCGTACTCGCCCTCGGCGAGGGTGACCCCGGCGGCCACGGGGGCGCCGTCGACCAGCTCCCACTCCCCCGCCTTGACCGCCTTGATCACCTGCTGCACCTGCTTGCCGACCCGGGGACCGAGCGCCCGGGGCACCACGGTCAGCACCTGCTGGCAGTACGCGGACACCTCGCCGGTGAACTCGACCGCCTTCACGTTGACCTCGTCGGCGACCAGGTCGGCGAACGGGCGCAGCTGCGCCGCCGCCGGCGAGGCCACCGTCAGCCGCGCCAGCGGCAGCCGCACCCGCAGGCCCTTCGCCTTGCGCAGCGACAGCGCCGCCGAGCAGACGTCCCGGGTGGCGTCCATGGCGGCCACCAGGTCGTGGTCGGCCGGGAACTGCTCGGCCCCCGGCCAGTCGGTCAGGTGCACCGACCGCTCCCCGGTCAGGCCGCGCCAGATCTCCTCCGCGGTCAGCGGCGCCAGCGGCGCCACCACCCGGCACAGCGTCTCCAGCACCGTCCAGAGGGTGTCGAACGCGTCGGCGTCGCCCGCCCAGAACCGGTCGCGGGAGCGGCGGACGTACCAGTTGGTCAGGGCGTCCAGGAAGGACCGCACGGTGGCGCAGGCGCCGGAGATGTCGTACGCGTCCAGCTGGCCCTGCACGGTCGTGACCAGCTCGTTCGTCTTCGCCAGCACGTACCGGTCGAGCAGGTGCGTGGAGTCGGTGCGACGGCGGGCGGTGTAGGAGTCGGCGTTGGCGTACAGCGAGAAGAAGTACCAGACGTTCCACAGCGGCAGCAGCACCTGCCGGACGGCGTCCCGGATGCCCGCCTCGGTGACGGACATGTCCCCGCCGCGCAGCACCGGCGACGACATCAGCATCCAGCGCATCGCGTCGGAGCCGTACGAGTCGAAGACGTGGTACACGTCGGGGTAGTTGCGCAGGCTCTTGGACATCTTGCGCCCGTCCGAGCCGAGCAGGATGCCGTGGCTGAGGCAGTTGCGGAACGCCGGCCGGTCGAACAGCGCCGTGGCCAGCACGTGCATCGTGTAGAACCAGCCGCGGGTCTGCCCGATGTACTCGACGATGAAGTCGCCCGGGTAGTGGTTCTCGAACCAGTCGCGGTTCTCGAACGGGTAGTGCACCTGGGCGAACGGCATCGAGCCGGACTCGAACCAGCAGTCCAGCACCTCCGGCACCCGGCGCATCGTCGACCTCCCCGTCGGGTCGTCCGGGTTGGGGCGGACCAGCTCGTCCACCGCCGGCCGGTGCAGGTCGGTCAGCCGTACGCCGAAGTCCCGCTCCAGCTCCTCCAGCGAGCCGTACACGTCGACCCGCGGGTAGTTCGGGTCGTCGGACTTCCACACCGGGATCGGCGAGCCCCAGAACCGGTTCCGGCTGATCGACCAGTCGCGGGCGTTGGCCAGCCACTTGCCGAACGAGCCGTCCTTGATGTGCCCCGGGGTCCAGTTGATCTGCTGGTTCAGCTCGACCATCCGGTCCCGGAACTTCGTCACCGCCACGAACCAGGACGACACCGCCTTGTAGACCAGCGGGGTGTCGCAGCGCCAGCAGTGCGGGTACGAGTGGGTGTAGGTGTCCTGCCGGAGCACCACCCCCCGTTCCTTCAGCTCGCGGATCACCGGCTTGTTGACGTCGAAGACCTGCTCGCCCTGGTACGGCGGGACCAGCGCCGTGAACCGGGTGTGGTCGTCCACGGTGACGATGGTGGGGATGCCGGCGGCGTTGCAGACGTTCTGGTCGTCCTCGCCGAAGGCCGGGGCCAGGTGGACGATCCCGGTGCCGTCCTCGGTGGTGACGAAGTCCGCGCCGAGCACCTGGTACGCGTTCTCCCCGGCCTGCTCGACGAGGAAGTCGAACAGCGGGGTGTAGCGGCGCCCGACCAGGTCGCGGCCGTGGACGGTGCCGACCTGCTCGTACCCCTCCAGCTCCTTGGCGTACGCGGCCAGCCGCGCCGCGCCCACCACGTACCGGGAGCCGTCGCGCTCCAGCACCGCGTACTCGATGTCCGGGCCGACGGCGAGCGCCAGGTTGGACGGCAGGGTCCACGGCGTGGTGGTCCAGACGCCCAGCTTCACCGCGCCGCGCACCGCCTCGGGCGCGGTCTCGTCCGGGGCCAGGTCGAACCAGACGGTCAGCGTCGGGTCGTGCCGGTCCCGGTAGACGTCGTCCATCCGGGTCTCGGTGTTCGACAGCGGCGTCTCGCAGCGCCAGCAGTACGCCAGCACCCGGAAGCCCTCGTAGACCAGACCCTTGTCGTGCAGGGTCCGGAAGGCCCACATGACGCTTTCCATGTAGTCCAGGTCGAGGGTCTTGTAGTCGTTGGCGAAGTCGACCCAGCGGGCCTGCCGGGTGACGTACCGCTCCCAGTCGTGGGTGAACTCCAGCACCGAGGTGCGGCACGCCTCGTTGAACCGGGCCACGCCCAGGTCGAGGATCTCCGCCTTGCTGGTGATGCCGAGCTGCTTCTCGGCCACCACCTCGGCGGGCAGGCCGTGGCAGTCCCAGCCGAAGCGCCGCTCCACCCGGCGCCCGCGCATGGTCTGGTAGCGCGGCACCACGTCCTTGACGTACCCGGTGAACAGGTGGCCGTAGTGCGGCAGGCCGTTGGCGAACGGCGGGCCGTCGTAGAAGACGTACTCGTTGTCGGCGGCGCGTGCGTCGCCGCCGTCGGCGGAGCCCGCTTCCTCCGGCCGCCGGGCGGAGGCCGGCCTGGCCTCGACGGAGGCCTCGAAGGTCTTGTCGGCCGTCCAGTGCTCCAGGACCCGGCGCTCGACCGCGGGCAGGTCCGGGCTCGCCGGGACGCCGGCGGCGGTCGGGTCGTGCAACGGATAGGCCATCGGGGGTCGCTCTCCTCGCAGCTCACGCTCGTGTGGGTCGGCGAGGACGAGCCCGTTTCGGGTACGCCGTCCGGCGCCCCCGGGTCAGGCCCGCGGTACCACCCCGCTTGACGGTCGAGATCGACCGCCCGCTCGTTGGCCGGCTGTGACGGGCCGGACCCGTCCGGTTCTACTGAGCCGGTCACCCGGCCGTTCTTCCGGAGGCTCGCCGGTGATGGCCGGGTCGTCGCCTTACGGTGGTCAAGAATACTCGACCTCCCCGGCCCACCGCCTCCGACTGATCACACCCGGGTGATCATGAGGTTGGCGGCACCAACGGAGATCGACATCGCCGTCAACCTCATGATCAACACGGGTCGGGGTGGGTCAGCGGGTGGGAGCGGGGAGGGTGGTGGTCCAGAGCGAGAGGCCGTCCCGGTCGCGCAGGTGCACCGTCAGGTCACCCGACTCGCCGTCGATGGTGACCTCGCCGAAGTGCTGGAAGCCCGCACCCGGGGAGGTGTTGGCGCGCGGCGGGGCGTTCACGAAGACCGCCTGCGGGCCGAACGTGCCGTCCAGGGCGTTCGGGCCGAAGGCCCCGGCGTGCGCCGGGCCGGAGACGAACTCCCAGAACGGGGTGAAGTCGCGTACCGCCGCCCGCGCCGGGTCGTAGTGGTGCGCCGCGGTGTAGTGCACGTCGGCGGTGAGGAACACGATGCCGGTCACCCCGGCCCGGTGCGCCGCACCCAGCACCTCGGCGAACTCCAGTTCGCGGCCGGCGGGCGCACCCGGGTCGCCCTGCGCGACGCCCTCGTACGCGGCCGGCCCGTCCGGCACCACCACGCCGATCGGCAGGTCGTTGGCGATCACCTTCCAGGTCGCCCGGGACCGCTTCAGCTCCCGGATCAGCCACTCCCGCTGCTCCCGGCCGAGCAGGCCGCGCTCCGGGTCGGCGTACGTGTTGCCGTCGTTCGGGTCCTTGTAGGTGCGCATGTCCAGCACGAAGACGTCCAGCAGCGGCCCGTACGACAGCTTCCGGTACAGCGGCCCGTCCGCCGGCACCGGCAGCCACTCGCGGTACGCCTGCCCGGCCCGCGCGGCGAGCACATCCACCCGCTTCTCGGTGTACCGGGCGTCGGTGAGGATCTCCCCCGGGTACCAGTTGTTGGTCACCTCGTGGTCGTCCCACTGGACGACCTGCGGGACCTCGGCGGCGAACGCCCGCAGGTGCTCGTCGAGCAGGTTGTACGCGAACTGCCCCCGGTACTCCGCGAGGGTCTCGGCGACCTTGGTCTTCTCCGGGGTGACCAGGTTGCGCCAGATCCGGCCGTCGGGCAGGGCCACCGTCTCGGCGAGCGGCCCGTCGGCGTACACGTAGTCGCCGCTGCACAGGAAGAAGTCCGGCCGGACGCGCCGCATCGACTCGAAGATCTTCATCCCGCCGAAGTTCGGGTCGATGCCCCAGCCCTGCCCGGCGACGTCACCGGTCCAGACGAACCGCACGTCGCGGCGCTGCTGCCGGGCCGGGGCGGTGGTGAACGAACCGGCCAGCGGCTCGCTGCGCACCCCGTGCCCGTCCAGGCTCTCCACCGACACGCGGTAGTGCAGTCGCTCCCCGCTGGGCAGACCGGAGAGCCGGACCCGGCCGGTGAAGTCGCCGGACGGGTCGAGCACCGGGCCACGCAGCACCCGCGCGCCGCGCAGGTCCGGACGGCGGCTCACCTCCACCCACAGCCGGCCCGGCCGGTCGGCCCGGGTCCACACCAGCGCCGATTCGGCCGTCACGTCACCGCTCTGCACACCGTGGGTGAGCACCGGGCGGCCGGATGCCCGCCAGGCCGGCGCGCCGACCGTCGGCACGGCCCCGGCACCGGAGCCGCCGAGCAGCGCGCCACCCGCCAGGCCCGCGCCGGTCGCCAGGCCGGCGCGCAGCAGGGTACGTCGATCGAGAGAAGTCATCTGTCCCCTCCAGGAAAGTCGGTCACCAGTGGTGTACCGGGGACAGGTGAGGTCCGGCCGCGACCCGGATGACCAGCGGGGGAAGGCCGGCTGACCAGTGAGGGACCGCCACGCGCGGCGGCCCGGCCACGGTCTCCCGCCACGCCGACGGCATGACCGGCGTCACATCCGGACCCGTCACACCCCGCCCCCGCATCCCGTCTTCGGAAATGCAGACCCTCAACACAGGAGGACGGATTAACGATCCCCACGGATAAATCCGGGGGATTTTCCTCCGGGGCCAGGCCCTGGATTCCCAGCTCGGACCGCACCTGATCCACCGTCCCGGAAGG